>NZ_JBEXXE010000010.1:0-263367 GCF_040630255.1 Streptomyces sp. NPDC005820 | reverse complement strand
CAGCCGAGAGTGGGGGAGTCGGCAACCGACGACAACGCGGCAGATGGGCCCACCAGACCCCGCGTCTGCGGCATGATCCGCCGGACAGGCCCTAGCCGCGCTTCTCCACCGTCCCCAGGTACAACCGCACGTACCGCTCGACGTCCACGTCCAACCCCACGTCCACCAGGGCCTGTTCCCGTACCCCGTGGTGGGTCTCGGACTCGCCGTGGCGCGGGCGGCGGTCGACGATCGTCTGGCCCCGGGTCGGGCCGGGCGCCAGGGAGACCTCCACGGGCAGCGGACGGGTGGTGAGACCGGCCGGGTCCACCACCGCGCAGACCGCGCCCGCGTCCCCGAGGCCCCCGGCGGACTCGTCGGCGTCGGCGTCGGCCCCCGGCGCGGAGGGGCGGTGGGCGAGCAGGTCGCCGGCGAGGCGCGTGCCCGGTTCCGCGCTCGCGCGCAGCCGCCGTACGTCCTCCCCCGGAACCACCACCCGCTGGAACACGTCGAGCCCGTACATCGTGATCGGGACCCCGGCCGTCAGCAGGATCGCGGCCGCCTCCGGGTCGTGCCACACGTTGAACTCGGCGACCGGGGTGGCGTTCCCGACGGCCACCGCGCCGCCCATGAACACGATCCGCTCCAGGTTGCGGGTCACCTCGGGGTGGGTGCGCAGCAGCAGCGCGATGTTGGTCAGGGGCGCGGTGGGGATCAGCGTGACCGGTCGGGGCGAGGCGAGGATCTCGTGGCGCAGCAGCGTCACCGCGTCCACGTCGACGGGCCTGCGGGCCGGGGCGGGCAGGCCGGCGATGTCGCCCATGCCGTCCTTGCCGTGCACGGTCGCCGAACGGGCGGGCTCGATCAGCGGCCGCTCGGCGCCCCGCGCGACCGGCACGTCCCCGGCGCCCGCCACGTCCAGCACCGTCAGGGTGTTGCGGACCACCCCGTCGACGTCGGTGTTCCCGGCGACACAGGTCACCGCCCGCAGGTCCAGCCCCGGATGGCGTACGGCGAACAGCAGGGCGAGGGCGTCGTCGACCCCCGTGTCGCAGTCGATGATCACGGGGACGGGCTGCTGATCGGTCATCCGGCGACTCCTTGGGATCCTTCCGAACCAACTCGGTCTCCGCCGACCCTATGCGGGCCCGGTCGCGTCCCACAGCTCCCTGCCCCGGGCCGCCACCCGCTCCCCGATCCGCCGGAGCAGCTCGTCGGCGGACAGCGCGCCGGGGCGCCTTCCGTCCCGCAGCCGTACGGCGGCCAGCCCGCCGCGCGCCTCCCGCTCCCCGATCACCGCGAGGTACGGCACCAGCCGCGCCGCCCGGATCCGCGCCCCCAGGCTGCCCTCGCCGACGGCCTCCGCCCGCAGCCCCGCCGCCGACGCCCGCCGCACCAGCTCGGCCGCGGCCCCTTCCTGAGCCTCCGACACCGGCAGCACGACCAGCTGGACCGGCGCCAGCCAGGCCGGGAACGCCCCGCCGTACTCCTCGATCAGCTGCGCCACCACCCGCTCCACACTGCCGATCACACTGCGGTGCACCATCACCGGCCGGTGCCTCGCCCCGTCGGCGCCGATGTAGTGCAGGTCGAAGCGGGCGGGCTGGTGGAAGTCGATCTGCACGGTGGACAGGGTCGCCTCCCGTCCGGCGCGGTCCACGATCTGCACGTCGATCTTCGGGCCGTAGAAGGCGGCCTCGCCCTCGGCCTCCTCGTACGCGATGCCCGAACCGTCCAGCACCTGACGCAGCAGCGCGGTCGCCCGGCTCCACAGCCCGGGATCGGCCACGTACTTGCCGCCCGCGCCGGGCAGGGAGAGCCGGTAGCGGGAGGCGCTGATGCCCAGGTCGGCGTAGGCGCGCCCGATCAGTCCGAGGGCCGCGCGGGCCTCGTCCACGGCCTGCTCCGGGGTGCAGAAGACATGCGCGTCGTTGAGCTGGATGGCCCGCACCCGGGTGAGTCCGCCCAGCACCCCCGACAGCTCCGAGCGGTACATGCCGCCCAACTCGGCGATACGAAGGGGAAGTTCGCGGTAACTGTGGGAGCGGGAGCGGTAGATCAGGGCGTGGTGGGGGCAGAGGCTGGGGCGCAGGAGCATCTGTTCCGCACCGAGGTCCATGGGCGGGAACATGTCGTCGCCGTAGTGGTCCCAGTGGCCCGAGATCTCGTACAGCTCGCGTTTGCCGAGCACCGGCGAGTACACATGCCGGTAGCCGGCCGCGCGCTCGGCCTCCCGGACGTACTCCTCCAGGGTGTGCCGCACGGTCGCGCCGTCCGGCAGCCAGTACGGCAGGCCCGCGCCCATCAGGGGGTCGGTGTCGAAGAGGTCGAGTGCGCGGCCGAGGCGGCGGTGGTCGTTCATCCGGGTCTCCCTCCGGAAGGGGGCGAGGCGGACCGGGAACGACGAAGCCCCGGGGCACTCGCCCCGGGGCTTCGGTCGTCCATGCATCGGATCAGCGCGCCGGGACGGGGTCCGGCGTCGTCGTGAGGGACGGCTGGGCGCGCTGCATACGGCGACCCTAGCGACGCGGCCCGGCCGGGACGAACGCTTTTCCGGCGGCCCCGCCGCCTGCGGCCCGTCGTCCACCGGTCGCAGCAACGCGCGTCACCCGTACGGCCCGCCGCGCTGGTCGGTCCGCTGCGGCGGTGCTGCCGTGGGAGGAGGCACATATCCCCACGTCAGGAGGCACCCTCCGATGAACCGCCGCGCTCTGATCGCCTCCTCGCTGCTGCTCACGACGGTCACCGGATGCGCCGCCCTCGGCCTGGAGCACCCGCCGACGGCCGCCCCCGCCGAGCCGACCGTCCAGGCGTCCACCAGCAAGCCCGCCACGTCGGCCGCCCCGCGCGTCCTCAGCGACAGCCAGGCGCAGGCGGCCCTCATCACCGCCGAGGACCTCGGCGCGCCCTGGCTCCCGACCGGGGGCGCGGCGACCTGGCGGGACGGGCTGCTGAAGGCGAGCACGCCCGTCGCCGAGTGCCAGAGGCTCCTCGACGCCCTCTACACCGACGAACTGTTCGGCGCCCCCGCCCGCGCGGTCGTCGGGCTCGACGACCCCGACGCCGCCGCCCAGCTGCGCTACCAGCTCACCGGCCGCAACCCGGCGGACATGGACCGGACGCTGGCCTGGCTGCGGGCGCTGCCGCAGAAGTGCGCCCGGTTCACGGCCACGGCGGGGACGGACCTGGTGGAGGACGTGCAGGTGACCGACCTGCCGCTGCCGGAGGTGGGGGACGCGCGGCAGGGCCTGCGGGTGACGCTGACCCTGTGGGGAACCGCCGAGGACAACGCCGACGGGGAGCCGACCGCCCTCGCGCTGGACGTGGCCGCCGTCCGGGCGGGCGAGGACGGGTTCGCCCTGACCAACGGCGGCCTGGGCGACGTACCGAACGAGGCGACGCAGGCGGCCGTACAGCTCGGGGTGCGGCGGCTGGAGGACGTGCGCAAGCAGGGGCGGGTGCAGGTCTGAGAGGCCTGCGAGATCTGAGACGTCTGCGAGATCTGCGAGGTCTGCGAGATCTGCGAGATCTGACGTCAGTCGTGGTCGTCGAAGCGGGTGCGTCGGCCGACCACGTCCCGGCCCTCGTCCAGGACCGTGTGACCGTGCGCGAAGGCGTGCGCGCGCAGCCGGGCCAGCGCCTCGTCCGCGCCGACGCCTAGCTGGGCCATGACCATCCCGACGGCCTGGTGGACGACGTCGTGGTCGGTGGCGAGGGCGCTCAACCAGGGTTCCTCACCGGGCGGGCGCAGATCGTCGTCCTCCCCCAGCGGCAGGGACGTCAGGGCCGCCGTCAGCACGTCCGCCACGAGCTGCGCCGTACGCACCTCGTCCCCGGCCAGTTCGCCGGGGACGTCACGGTAGAGGTCGAGGGTGCCCACGCAGGCCGTGCGATCGCCGAGCGGCAGCGCGTACACCGCGCACACCCCCGCCGCCGCGGCCTGCTGGGCGAAGACCGGCCAGCGGACGGCGTCCCGGCCGCCCCTCAGATCGGAGGCGTACACGGGCGCGCCGGTCCGCGCGGCCCACAGACAGGGCCCGTCCCCCAGGGTGGCCTGCATCTCCATCAGCTCCGCCGCCCGGGCGCTGCTCGCGCTCAGCGGTACGGGGATCCCCTCGCCGCACAGCGCCACACTCGCCCCGCTCACCGGAAGCAGCCGCACCGCCACCGCGCACAGCACCTCGGGCACCTCGCCCGGGGCGGCGCCGCGCACCGCGTCGGCGAGGACCGCCGCGATCCGCTCCCGCTCCCGGTCGGACACGGCGACCACCTCCGGACAAGGGGCCGGTCGGTCGGCTCCCCACGCCCGCCGGGTACCCTCGGCCGCCCCCTGGAACCGGCACTTCCCCGAGCTTCTGTGGCGACTACCGCTGCTACGGCTTCTCGTAGGGATCCGCGGGCTGCTTCACCCGGGTCACCTTCGCCGCGTCGAGCACCGGGGGCCAGGCCGCGTCGGAGCCCAGCGTGCCCTCGGGGTGCCAGGTGCCGGTGACGGTGATCCAGGTGTCGGTGGGCGGGGCGTCGTCGTCGGCGCCCCGGATCTCGACCTTGCCGGTGGTGGCGTCGGCGGCGCAGCAGGTGACGAGGAGCCGGGTGACGTACCAGGCGCCGTCGTCGCCTCGGGTGACGAACCCGGTCAGCCGGACGGTACGGCCCTTCAGGGAGCGTCCGCTGTCGTAGATGGCGCGGGAGCCGAACTCGGCGACGCTGAGGGTGAGGGGATCCCCCTGCGGCAGCGCCGGGAAGGTCCCGACCCCCTGCGCGGCCCGCTGGGCGGCCTCACGGCCGGCGCTGTAGGAGCCGAGGGCGGGGGGCGGGAAGAGGAGCAGGGCAAGGGCGGGCAGGGCGAGGAGCCAGGCGGCGCGGGGGCCATGCCGGTGCCCGTGCCCGTGCTCGTGCCCATGCGCACCCTCGCCGCCCTCGCCGCCCTCGCCCTCACCCTCACCCGCGTCCCCGCCCGCGCCCTCCTTCTCGTCCTGCGGTTCGTCGCGGAGTACGGCCGTCACCAGGCCCAGCAGCACCAGCGCCGCCCCGGAGACGATCAGGTAGGGCCGCAGGCCCGCCTGCACGTACCGCAGATAGAGGTCGCCGAAGAGGGTGATCCGCAGGACGGCCGCGCCCGTGAGCAGGAGGAGGATTGTCGGGCCGTGACGCCTCACAGCAGCCACCACCCCGTCAGGACACTGGCCGCGACGGCCACCAGCCAGGTGACGGAGGCGAACCGGACGGCGAAGGAGCGGCCGAAGGTGCCCGCCTGGAGGGCGAGCAGTTTCAGGTCCACCATCGGGCCGACCACCATGAAGGCCAGCCGGGCGGTCGCCGGGAAGGCGCTGAGGGAGGCGGCGACGAAGGCGTCGGCCTCGCTGCACACGCACAGCACGACGGCGAGCAGGGCCAGCAGCGGCACGGCGATCCAGACGGACCCGGTGAAGACGTCGAGGACGGACCGGGGGACGGCGATGTTGAAGGTGGCCGCGGCGGCGGCGCCCAGCACGAGAAAGCCGCCGGCGTGCAGGAAGTCGTGCCGCAGGCCGAGCAGAAAGGCACGGAGGCCGGTGGTGTGCGGGGCCCCGCCGCGCTTCGGCAGCCGCAGCCACTCCTCCTTCCCGAACCGCGCCCACAGCCAGCCCATGACGACGGCGGTGCCGAGGGAGGCGAGCAGCCGGGCGAGGACCATCTCGGGCCGTCCGGGGAAGGCGAGGGAGGTGGCGACGAGTACGACGGGGTTGATCGCGGGGGCGGAGAGCAGGAAGGCGAGGGCGGCGGCCGGGGCGACCCCGCGCCGCATCAGGCTCCCGGCCACGGGGACGGAGGCACACTCGCAGCCCGGCAGCACGGCGCCGGCGACGCCGGCCACGGGGACGGCGAGGGCGGGGTTGCGGGGGAGGAGGCGTCTGAGGGCCCGCTCGGGCACGAAGGCCCCGATCGCGGCGGAGACGACGGTACCGAGCAGCAGGAACGGCACGCCCTGGACGGCGACGGCGGTGAAGACGGTCCACCAGGCGGCCACGGGCGGGGTGTAGAGGTCGAGCGCGAGCAGGGGGCCGAGCACGGCCGCGACGGTCGCCACGGCGACGACCGCGACCCCACCGACCCCGGCATACACGAACGCGCGCACGACGACCCGCACCCCGTCGCCCACCGCCCGCTGACTCACCACCCGGCGGACGCTAACGAGCGCTCCTGTGCGACACCGCAGGCTTCCCCGGGCGGAACCTGTGATTCCGCCCGAGCCCGAGCGCCGCTAGGGGGTGTTTCGAAAGTCCCGTGCGGTGCCCGCGGTGTCCGGTGCGGGCCCTCGGCGCGCCGGACGAAGGCCCTCGTACTGGACGTACTTGGGCCTTTGGCCGGTGCGGCGAGGGGGCGTGCCGGGCGCCGCGGGTGCTGTGCGGGACTTTCGAAACACCCCCTAGAGCGGGGGCTGGGCCGGGGCCGGGCCCAGGGTGGTGGTGCCGGGGGCCGTGCGGTGGCCGAGGCCGGTGCGGTAGGCGTCCAGGGCCGCTTCCACGCGGCCCGTGCGGCGCAGGAGGTCCCCGAGGAGACGGCACAGGTCGGCGAGGTCGCCGGCTGCGCCCGCGCGTTCCAGGAGGCTCAGGGCGCGCACATAGTGCTCCTCGGCCGCCTCGGTGTCGCGGGCGTCCTCGGCGATGATGCCGAGCAGACGGTGCGCGGCGGCCGAGTGGACCGCGCCGCGCTCGGAGGAGAGATCGCCGAGGACGTCGTGGAGCAGGGCCGAGGCCTCCTGCGAACGGCCCCGGCGGTGCAGGACGTCGGCCAGCTCGACGGCGACCTGACTGCCGTAGAGGGCGGCGCCCTGGGCGGCGAGCATGTCCTGCGCCTGCTTCAACTCCTCCTCGGCGCGCTCCAGTTCGCCGTTCTGGGCGTAGACGTACCCGCGCATCCAGTGGCAGTTGGCGAGTTCGGTGCGCAGCTGGAGCTGCCGGTAGAGCTCGGCGGCCTTGGCGAGGGAGGCGTCGGCCTCGGCGAGCCGGCCCTCGGCGAGGAGGGTGCGGGCGACGGAGCGGTGCATCCGGGCGACCAGCGCGGGGTCGGCGACCTGTGGCGCGAGGGCGAGCGCGAACTCGGCGGCCTGGGCGGCGCGGGCCTGCGCGCCCATGTCCATGTAGGGGCCGATGACGGAGGCGTAGAGCAGGAGCAGCGCGTCGGGGTCGTGCAGTCCGCCCCGGTTGAGCTCGTCGAGGGTGGACTCCAGCAGATAGACGGCGTACCGGAGTTCACCGGCGAGGTAGTGGGCGACGGCGCGTCCGCGCAGGGCGGGGACGCGGACCGGCAGCGGGGCGTCGGCGAGGCGCTCCTCGGCGCGCTCGAAGTACTGGCGGGCCTTCTCCAGGTCGCCGGTGGAGATCTCGCACTCGCCGAGCCCGAGCAGCGCGCCGGCCTGTTCCTCGTCGAGCCCGTGCTCCTCGGCCTCGGTGAGCAGGACCGCGTACTGGGCGGCGGCCTCCTGCGCCTCGCCGGTGGCGAGGGCCCGCTGGGCCTCGGTGAGGCGGAGCCGCAGATCGGTGACGAGGCGGGCGGAACGCCCGGTCGCCAGCTCCTGGAAGTCCACGCCGAGGCGTTCGGCGATGTGCCGCAGCGCCTCGTCGGAGGGCCGCACCCGGCCGGCCTCCAGCGTCGACACATAGGCGGGTGTGTACGTCGGCTCCGCCAACTGTCTCTGTGTCAGTCCGCGTTCGACGCGCAACCGCTGCACGCGCCGCCCGATGACCTCCGGTTCGTCCCGTTCTCCCACGTCCTGTTTACCCCCAACTCCCCCTGTGCCTCTTGCCGTTGGAGTGTCGCAGCCCCTAGGTTAAACGGCGAATTAAGCATGCTTAATACATGAGTGTCATGAGCCGTAGTCCGCCGATGTTGTGAGGTTGCCGTGCCCGGACCCACATCCCCCCACCACGGACACCGTTACGCCAGGGCCCTCGCCGCCGCCGTCCTGGCCGCCGCCACCCTGATCACCGCCGCGAACGCCGTCCCCGCCCGAGCGACCCCCGCCCCACCGACGGCCCAGGAACGGACCGGGGGCCGCTAGCGCATCATGTCCTTCGCGCTGTAACGGGGCAGGTCACCGGTCTCCACGGTCCATGTTCCCAACTCGGTGACGATGTCGATGGTCTTGCCGTACGGCAGATGCAGCCGGTTTTCGTAGGCGGGCCGTCCGCAGCGCTTGCCGATCTCCCACTGGTATGTCCAGGTGCCGTCGCGGGGGTCGACGATCAGGTAGTGGGGGATGCCCATGGCGGGGTAGTCGGCGGCCTTTGCCTTGTAGTCGTTGTTGGGGTTGGACGGGGAGACGATCTCGACAGCGAGCAGGATCTCGCGCGGATCCAGTGGATCGTCCGTCTCCATGGCCGCCGCCGGCACCACCAGGACATCGGGGATGCGCAGGGTGCCGAGAGAGGCGTCATCCGTGTCCGTCGCCTCCGCGGCGACCACTCCGTCGGGCAGCTGGGCAGACAGCCGATCTCGCAGATACACAGCCGTGAGCTGATGACGAGGGCGCGGGCTCATCATCATGACGAACGTGCCGTCACTGATCTCCGGATAGGTGAACCCGGGCGGAGGTGTGAGCTGCTCACGCAGTTCCCGCAGGTGCTGGTAAATGGTCTGCTCGCTCATTTCCGCCGTCTCCTTGCTCGCCGCGCTTCTCACGCTACTGGCTAGCACACCCTCCGATACCCCACATCCGGCGCATACGTCCGCCACTCCTCCCTCGTCAGGTCCTTGCCGCCCGCTCTCGCGCAGACGTGCGCGGTCACCCGGGCCGGGTCCAGGTCGTAGTGCTGGAGCGGGACGTGCAGGCCGGCGGTGTAGAGGGTGGTGCCGTCGGGGGTGAAGGCGAGGGAGGTGAGGGGCTCGCCCGCCGTGGGGAGGGGGCCGCCCAGGGGTTGCTGGGTGGTGGTGTCCCAGAGCTGGAGGGTGCCCGCGTCGCCGCCGACGGCGAGGGTGTGGCCGTCGGGGCTGAGCGCGAGGGCGCCGACGGCTTCGGGGGCGTCGTCGCCGAGGGGGGCCGGGAAGACGTTGCGCAGGACGGCCGCGCGGTGGCGCAGCGCGCCGTCCCACAGGGCGACCCGGCCGGTGTTGTCGCCCGCCGCCAGCAGACCGCCGCCGGGGCTGAAGGCGAGGGCGTTGATCTCCTCGCCCTGGACCAGGTCCTGGGCGCGGACGGGGCCGGCGGGGAGGCGGAGCACGCGGTTGTCGCCCGCCAGGAGCCGGCCGTCGGGGCGGACGGCGAGGTGGTAGCTGGCGAGGGCGGAGTCGGTGACGGCGTGCCGGCGGCGCCCGCTCGCGGTGTCCCAGGCCTCGTTGCTGAGGGTGCCGATGTCCGGGGTGCGGGTGGTGTGGAGGGTGCGGCCGCCGGAGTCCAGGGCGAGGGCGACGACCGCCGTGGCGGACGCGGACGCCGACAGGTCCAGGGTGGTGCGCGGCCGGTCGCGGCGTGTGTCCCAGACGGTGAAGCGCTGGGGGGACGATCGGCGGCCGGCGACCGCGATGCCGTACACGAAGGAGCCGCCGTCGGGGCTGAAGGCCAGCAGGGGTGCGGTGTCCCGGGGGATCACCGGGAGGCCCGGGTCCTGGGAGACGGGCAGGGGCGGGGAGGGGAGCGTGCGCAGGAGGCTGCCGTCGCGGGGGTCGCGCAGGCTGAAGGTGTAGTGGCCGCCCGAGCGGCTCGCGGTGGCGAGGGTGGTGCCGTCGGGGCTGAGCAGGGCTCCGTCCAGGGGGTGTGCGCGCCAGCGGGTCGTCGTGGCCGCCGTGAGGTCGAGGGTGTGGACGGTGCCGCCCTCGAGATAGCGCAGGAGGGGCCGGCCGGGGTCCCAGGCGAGGCAGTCGTAGAGGTGCTGGTTGTCGAGAGGGTGGCGGAAGACGGGGGCGCCGGGGGACGACAGCCGCCAGACGCGGATCTCGTCGGTGCCGGCGACGGCCAGGAACGCGCCGTCCGCGCTGAGCGAGGCCCGCTGCACGCCCCGGTCGGCGATCTCGGCGACCTGGCGCCCCGAGGGGATGTCCCAGACCCGCGCCCCCGCCTCCCCGACCACGGCGAAACGATTCGCCCCGCCATAGCCGTACACCACCGTCGAGGTGTCGTCGTCACAGACGGACCCGGCCCTCCGCCACGCCCCGGGCAGGGTGCGCCGGGTGGCCGTGTCCCACACCTGGGGCGCGCCGCCCGTCGGGCAGACCACCACCCTGCGGTCGTCGGCGCTCGGCAGCACGTTCGCCCGGTCCGCGTCCCGGGTCTCGAACAGCAGCCGGCCGTCGGCGACGGACCGCAACTGCACCCCGTCCCCGTAGGTCCGGCCCAGCAGATAGCTGCCGCCGCCCGGCCCGAGGCCGAGGTCGAAGGCGTACGACGTCGGGCGGGCGGTGGCCCAACGGCCGGCGGCGGTGTCCCACAGCCGTACGCCGTCCCGCCCGGCGAGCGCGAGGATCCGGCCGTCCGGTCCCGCCGCGACCGCGTCACCGGCGGGCAGCGCGCCCCGCCCGGTACGGCGCCGGGTGGCCACGTCCCACGTCTGCCAGGCCCGGTCCCCGACCGCGAGCAGGGTGCGGCCCGAGTCGACGAGGAAGCGCTGCTTGCCGTATCCGGGGGACGGATCGGTGAACGCGTCCGGCTCCGGCTGGGCGAGCGAGCCGAGCAGCGCCCGGCGGGTCTCCGGCAGCTCGGCGATCCGCCAGGCGGCGGCGCCCAGCAGCAGGGCGGCCCGCGGGTCGGTCGTCCGCAGCCCGTCGGCGACGGCCGCGATCCGGCGGGCGGTGTTCTGCGTGCGCTGCCGGCTGTTGTCCCGGTGCTGCTCGACCGCCGCCAGGACGACCACCAGACACACCGCGAGCACCGCCGACAGCGCGCCCACCAGCAGCCGGCCCCGCCGCCGGGAACGCGCCACCGCCACCCGCTCCGCCTCCCGCGCCGCGCACGCCGCGCCCAGGAAGGCCCGCTCGGCGGCCGTCAGCGCCGGATCGGCCGCGTGGTCGGGGAACAGTTCCTCGGCCCGCGCCAGCCCGACGCCCCGGTACAGCGCGCCGGGATCGCGGTCGTGCTCCAGCCAGGCGCGGGCCGCCTCGGACAGCCGCCGGTGGTGCCGCAGCCGTTCCCGGTCCTCCTCGATCCAGCCGTGCAGCCGGGGCCAGCGGGTCATCAGTGCCTCGTGGGCGAGATGGACGCCGTCCTCGTCGGCCGTCAGCAGCCGGGCGCCGGCCAGCCGCTCCAGCACGACCGGCGCCTGCGGGTCGGCGTACTCCGCGAGTTCGGCCCGGGTCAGCGGGCGCCGCGCGTCGGGGGTGCCCTGCCCCGGCTCGACCATCCGCAGCAGCAGCCGGCGGGCACTGCGGGCCTGCTCCGGGGAGAGCCGCCGGTACACCTCCTCCGCGCTCGCCGCGATCGCCCCGCTCACCCCGCCGACCGACTCGTACGCGGCCAGCGTCAGCATCCGCCCCTTGCGCCGCCGCCAGGTCTCCAGCAGGGCGTGGGAGAGCATCGGCAGCCCGCCGGGCTCGTCCAGGACCTCCTCGACGATCCGCGCGGTCAGCTCCCGCTCGACCAGCAGCCCGGCCGCCTGCGCGGGCCGTACCACCGCCTCCCGCAGCCCGTCCGCGGTCATCGGGGCGAGCGGCAGCGCACAGCGGCGCAACGCCTCCGCCAGCTCCCGGTGTTCGGCGCACCGGGCGTAGAAGTCGGCGCGGACCGCGATCAGCGCCTTGAGCCGCGAGGCCGGGTCGCGGGCGGCGAGCAGCAGATCCAGGAAGCGGGCCCGCTCGGCCGGGTCCCGGCAGAGCGTGAACACCTCCTCGAACTGGTCGACGACCACCCAGCTCTCCGGCTCCCCCGCCGCCGGGGCGAGCAGATGCCCGTACGTGGCGGCGGGCCGCGCCCCCGGTGTGAGCACCCGCAGCACGGCCGGAGCGCGGTGCCGGGCGATCTCCTCCCGCAGCAGGGGGATCAGCCCGGCCCGCAGCAGGGAGGACTTGCCGCTGCCGGAGGCGCCGAACAGCACCGCGAACCGGTGCTCGCGCACCAGGTCGCGCACCTCCTCGGTCAGCCCGTCCCGCCCGAAGAACAGCGCGCGGTCGTCCGGCTCGAAGCGGGCCAGCCCCCGGTACGGCGGTGTCGCCTCCGCCTTGTCGACCGGGACCTCCGCCAGCTCGGCCTCGGCGTCCTTCCACCGCGGCTCCCACTCCCCCGGATCGCCGCCGCAGGCCGCCACATACCCCCGGAGCACCGCGAGCGAGGGCAGCCGTTCGCCCGCCGCCGCCTGCGACAGCGTTGTCGCGGAGAAGCCGGCCGTCCTCGCCATCGTGCGGTACGAGGGGGCCCCGGCGGCCCTGCGCAGCTCGCGCAGCCCGTGCGCGAGGCGTTGCACCGGACCGGCCTCGGGGTCCAGCGGTCGTTCGGGACGTCCCACGGGGGCCACCTACTTCTGATCAGGGCCGCCAACCTACGGTTCGCCGCGATCCGGTGGAAGGCCCGCGCGCGGAACCGGGGTGACGTACCGGTGGACTCCCGGCGAACAACTCCTCACCCCGCCCACGTAATTGATTGCGGTGACGGGAGGAGCTGCCGATCAACCCCGATCCGGCCAGCCTCGGAACCGCCCCACTGACCGAACGAACCGGAGAGCACCCCGCATGCCTCAGGCACCCATGACCACGTCCCGCGTCCGTACGTCCCGCCTCGCCAGGGCCGCGGCCGTCGCCCTCGGCGCCACCGCGCTCACCGTCGGCCTGACCGGCAGCGCCGACGCGGCGATCCTCAACCCCTTCCCGTACCTGGGCGCCGGTGCCCCGACGCAGGAGATGTTCCAGCCGCTGTTCGACTACGACTCCGACAGCTGCTTCCCCGCCGCCGCGGTCGACTCGGGCGGACGCCTCAACGGCGGTCTGAACAACTCCGGCTCGATCACCGGCGGGTGCCGCACCAACCACCTCACCAAGGCCAACACCTACTCGCGCGCCAAGTGCGACAAGGGCAGCGGCTGGTGCGGGATCGTCTACACCCTGTACTTCGAGAAGGACCAGGGCAACGCCGTCCTCGACATCGGGCACCGGCACGAGTGGGAGGCCGCGGTCGTCTGGTACAAGAACGGCGACCAGTGGCCGAGCTATGTCTCCACCTCCGCCCACGGCAACTACACCACCAAGCGGTTCAACGATGTGGAGCGGGTCGGCAAGCGGTTCAAGGTCGTCTACCACAAGGAGGGCGAGTTCGGCACGCACTCCTTCCGCTTCGCCAAGGTCGGCGAGCGGGCCGAGGCCTGGGCCGACGGCGGCTGGGACCGCCCGGCCCTCGCGCCCTACGACACCCTGTGGAGCAAGTACCGCACGGCCTGGAACGCCCTCGAGGGCTCCGACTGGGGACAGGCCAACTTCCCCCTCCAGGACAAGAACGACCGCTTCCGCTCCACCCTGAACAAGGCGAAGCCGTCGGGCATCACGTTCAACGCGTGGAGCTGAGCCCCCCGTGAGCCGCGGCCGCCGGCAGACCCTCCCCCGTCCGCCGGCGGCCGCACCCCGCGTCAGGACTGCAGCTGCAACTGCTGGAGCTGGCGCTGGACGTGGTCCAGGGCGCCCTGGCGGCGGCCCGGGACCCGGGCGCGGAGGGCCGCCAGGGCGGGGCCGAGGTCGCGGGCGCGTGCCGTGTCGGCTATCCGGCCCCACTGGTGGTGTGCCCGGTCCACGGCCGCCTCGACGGCGGGTGCGTCGACCGCCTGCCCGGCGCCCAGCCGGGCGGCGGCGACCGCCAGCCAGGTACGGCAGCTCCGCTCGGCGTCCCCCGCGAACATCGCGAGATCGGCCCGCACCTCGGCCCAGTGCAACGCCTCCTCGGACCCCGCCCCGTGCGCACCGGCGGCCGCCTCCTGCCACCGCGCGGCCAACACATCGGCATCGACGTGCCGCCCGGCCCGGACGGCGGTGGAGATGGCGGCGTGGGGGTCGGTGGGGATGACGTCCGGAGCCGGGGCCACGACTTCCCTCGGAGGTGCCCAGGCAGCGGTGCCCAGCACCAGGTCGCCCACCTCCCCCTCCCCCGCGATCCGCCCCAACGCCATCTGATGCAACTGCTCGGCCGCCGGACGGCCCCCGCTCCGCAGGATCGTCGCGACCGCCTTCATGTACGTCGGCGCGGCCACCGTCCGCCGCCCCGGCGGCGGCGCCACCCTCCCGTACACCGCGGCCGTCGGCCCGCACTCCAGGGCGTGCCCCCGCAGCCACCCCCACGCCTCCGCGTCGGCGTGCAGATCGACCACCACGGTCGTCGTCCCGGCCGCCCGCAACCGCAGCTCCTCCCGGAACCAGTGCCAGGGGAAGCCGGTGTACCGCAGGGTGGACGGCGTCGTCCGGGCGAGCGCGAGGTGCGGCAGACGCTGGCGCCGGTCGAGCTGGAGCTGCCCGGTGACGAACACGGTCAGCGGCCCGGCCGCCGCCGCGGCGGCCCGCAGCCGGGTCAGCACGGCCTGCGGCTCCAGCGGATCGGCCAGCTCGACGACATTGGCGGTGTCGGTGCCGGCCAGCACGGCCGGCGGCACCGCCGCGAGCACGGGGAGGACGGACGCCGCGTCCACCAGACACCCCTTGCCCACGGGCGACGCCGCGAGCAGCAGCACGGTTCCGGGCATTGGTCCCTCCCCCTGTCGATCAGTACCTCAGCACCGTAACCGCTGCTGCTGCAAAGGTCTGCCTCAGACCAGCAAACGTGCCCTTACGGGACCTCGGGGCGGGTCCGCCGTACGGCGAAAATCGTGGTGTCGTCCGCGAGCCGTCCCCGGCAGTGCCGCAGGGTGCCCTCCCGGACGAGGGTCACCAGCCGGTCGGGCAGGGCCGTCCGCGGGTCCCGCCGTACCGCCCCGGTCACCTCCTCGGTCAGCGGATAGAACTCCCCGGCCTCGTCCCGCGCCTCCGTCACCCCGTCCGTGACCAGCAGCAACGTCTCCTCGACGGCGACCGGTACCCGGAGCACCGGCGCCCCGGCGCCCGGCACGGCGACGTCCCACAGCCCGAGCGCGGCCGCCCCCGCCGCGGCGAAGTCCGCGAGCCCGGGCAGGGCCGGACCGGGCGCGGTGAGGTCCCCGAGGCCCAGCGGCAGCCCCTCCCCGCACGGCAGCGGCCGTACCCCCGCCGCGCTCACCACCAGCGGCGGCTCGTGGCCGAAGCCCACGACCTCGACGACCTCCCGCTCCCGCGCGGGGAAACCGATGAGGACGGCCGTGGCGAACCGGTCGCCGTCGTCCCGGCCGAGCACCACGGTGTGCAGCCGGTGCCGCCGCATCCGGGTCTCCAGCCGGGCGGCGACCACCGCCAGGTCCGGCTCGTGGTACGCCGCCTCGCGGAACGTGCCCAGCAGCGCGGCCGCCGCCTCCACCGCCCCGAGCCCCTTGCCCTGGACGTCCCCGACGAGGACACGGGTGCCGTGCGGGCCGGGCTGGATGTCGTAGAAGTCGCCGCCCACGCGGGCGTCGGCGTCGGCGGCGAGGTACACGGCGGCGTGGTCGAGGCCGCCGAAGACCGGTGGCAGCGGGCGCAGCACCGTACGCCGGGTCGTCTCCGCGATGTCCATCATGTGCAGCATCCGCCGCTCCGCCCGCACCCGGACCGAGGCGGCGAGCACCGACAGCACCCCGCCGACGAGGACGAGCACGAAGTCGGCCGGGCCCTCCCGGTACTCGCTGGGCCAGGCGGTGTCGCTGGTGACGTAGGCGACGAGGGCGAGGACCGCGAAGAGGGCCGTCGTCCACACCCCGCACAGCGCGGCGGCGATCGCGGAGACGAACACGCACCACGACACGATCCGGAACTCGCCGGTGGAGTTGAAGTCGGCGAAGCTGATGGCGGCGAGCACCACCAGCGGCACCAGCCAGGTGACGCTGCGGCCCCGGACCTGCAGCAACTGGTGGCGTTGCAGGACGTCCCGGCGCCGGGCCCGCGCAGGGCGGGTGTCCCGCTCCATGAGGTCAGCGAAACACGCGGCGACACAGCCCGCATCCGGGCCCGTGTGTGGAAACCCGGCGCATCCGACTTGCCACCGCCCGCGCCCAGGTGTGCCCTGGAAGGCGGGGGCGAGGAGAGAGAGGAGCGCTCTCATGGCTCATGCGGCACCCACGGTACGGGCCCCGGCCCGGCCGGCCAGGACACCGGACGTCTTCAGCGCGCGGACCCACCGGATCGCGCGGTGGGCGGTCCCGGTGGGCATGGGACTCGTCTACGGCTACTGGGTGGCGGCCAACAACCGTTCCGGCGGCCCCATCACCGGCTGGAACGTCCTCCTCGGCTTCGTGAGCACGATCGTGTTCGCGGGCCTGTGGATGGGCGTGGCGGCCCTGTCCCCGCACATGATGCGCGAACTGCACGCCGTGCTGTGGGCGGTGTTCGCGGGCTCTGCGTTCGGCTTCCTGTACGCGAACACCGGTACGAGCATCCTGCGTTCCGTGTGGATGGGACTGGTGATCGGCTCGGTCACGTTCGCCGTGCTGTTCTACCGCTTCTACACGCACGAGGACGCGGCGGGACACCGCATCCGCTAGCCCCCCCCGGACACGGAGGAGGCACAAGGAGGACGCACAACACACATGGGCCCCGGCGTGGTGGCCGGGGCCCATGCGTTCCCTCATCCCTCCACTCACCGGCCGACCGGGATCCACTCCCAGTCACCCGACGAGGTCTGTGAGGTCCCGGAGGCGCTGAAGCTCCAGGAGCCCGAGAAGCTGAACGAGCCGGAACCCGAGACGCCGGACGAGCTGTTGGTGAACGGGTCGTCCCAGTTGGTCCAGTCCCCGTTCTTCCACTGCGGGCACGGGTCGGCGCAGTCCGGTACGCGCCCGCCGCGGACGTCCACGAAGGCGGCGCTGGCCCAGCCCTGGGTGTCGAAGAGCCAGTACCAGTACGGGTTGCCGTCGACGCTCTGTCCCCTGACCCTGCACTGCACCAGATCGTGGGTGCCGGGTGCGAGCGAGGCGACGACGGCGGAGTGGGTGGTGGGCTGCTGTCGCACGTTCAGGTCGGTGCGGGAGACGACGGTGCCCACGATGGGGGCGCCGTCTCCGCTGGTCGGCGGGGCTGCCGCCGCCGAGGTTCCCGCCGCGGTCGCGGCGAGGGTGCCGCCGGTGAGCAGGGCCGCGGCCAGAGTCCGCAGGGCCGGAGTGGTGCGCATGATCGGCCTCCTTCTCCCCAGAACCAGGAAACACCCGTTCGGGTGAACCCTCCACCGGAGGCCCCACCGGCCCCAGGGAACCCGGCAGTCCCAGGGGCACCCGTACGGCCCAGGCCCGCTGGCGACGGCCACGGGCGGCCCGTTGCCTGGAAGGGTGTCCCGAAGCCTGCGGACCGCCCTCTCGGCCGTCCTGATCGCGCTGTCCTGCCTGCTCGTGCCGTTCGGCGCGCTCGCGGCCTGGGCGGCGTACGGCCTCACCGACACCCGCAGCTATGTCACCGCGATGGCGCCGCTGGCCTCCGATCCCGCCGTCCGGGACGCCGTCGCGGACACGGTGGGCGACGGGGTGGCGCGCGAGTCGGGGATGAGCCCGCTGTTCATGCGGGACGCGGTGCGCTCCTTCACCGCGACCCACGCCTACCGCGCCGCGTGGGACGCGGGCAACGAGGCCGCGCACACGGCCGTGATGCGGGCGCTCACCGAGGACCGCGCCGGCCCCGACGACGCCCCGGTCACGGTGGACCTGGCAGCGGTCACGACCCCGCTGAAGCACCAGATGACCCTCGACCACGTGCCGTTCGCGGAGCGCATCCCGATCGAGCACACCCGGGTGGCGCTGCTCCCGCCCGACGACCTGGCCACCCTCCGGAAGGGCTATCACGTGCTCGATGTCGCAGGTTTCTGGCTGCCGTTCGCGGCGGTCGTCTTCGCGACGGGCGGGATCGCCGTCGCCGCCTGCCGGCGCCGCGCGATCACCGCGACGGCCCTCGGCACCGCTCTCGGGGGCGCGTTCCTCGGCCTCGCCGTCGCCATCGGCCGCCGGCTCACCCTCGCCGACCTGCCCGACGAGGCCCACCGCCCGGCCGCCGCCGCGGTCTACGACGCCCTCACGACCACCCTGCGCAGCGCCGCCTGGCTGCTCCTGGCGCTCGGTCTGACGGTGGCCGGGGCGACCTGGCTCACCGGGTATCTGCGGGCGGCCCGGCTGCTGCGACTGCGGCGAGCGTCCGCAGCGCCCGCCGCAGCTCCTCCTCCGGAGCCGACGCGAGCCCGAGCCTGACCGCGTCCGGGGTGCGGCGCGGGTCGACGGCGAAGGCGGTGCCCGGGGTGACGGCGATGCCGTGCGCGGCCGCGGCGGCCGTGAAGGTGTCGGCCCGCCACGGCGCGGGCAGCTCCCACCAGGCGACATAGGCGCGCGGGTCGGTCCGCACCCGGAACCCGGCGAGCGCCTCGGCGAGCAGCGCCTGCCGCCGTGCCGCGTCCGCCCGCTTGTCCTCGACGAGCCGCTCCACGATCCCCTCCTCCACCCACCGCACGGCCGCCTCCACCGCGAACCGCCCCGCGCTCCACCCACCGGACCGCACGGCCGCCCCCACGGCCTCCACCCGCGCCTCGGGTACGACGAGAAGGCCGACGGTGAGTCCCGGCGCGACCCGTTTGGACAGCCCGTCGACGACATGGGTGAGGTCGGGGGCGTGGGCGGCGAAGGGGACGGCGTCGGGATGGAGGAAGGACCAGATGCGGTCCTCGACGACCGGTATCCCCAAGTCCGTTGCGACGCCGGCGAGTTCCCGTGCCCGCCGCTGTGTCGTGGTCACGGCGGTCGGGTTGTGCAGGGTCGGCTGGAGGTAGAGCGCGGAGAGCGGGGCGGCGCGATGGGCGGCGCGGAGCGCGTCGGGCCGTACCCCGCCCTCGTCGTCCCCGTCCAGCGGCACCAGCACCACCCCCAGCCGCCCGGCGATCTCCTTGACCAGCGGATACGTCAGCTCCTCGACCCCGACCCGGCCCCCGGGCCGGACGAGGGAGGCGAGGGCGGCGGCGATGGCCTGCCGGGCGTTGCCGGTGAACAGGAACCGGTCGGGCGCGGGCCGCCAGCCGGGCAGCGCGAGCAGCCGGGCGGCGGCCTCGCGGGCGGCGGCGGTCCCGGTGGCGGCGACCGCCCGCGAGGCCCGCGCCAGCACGTCGGGCCGCAGCAGGGGCGCGAGCGCGGGGGCGAGCAGTTCGGACTGGCCTGCCGTCACCGGGTAGTTGAGCTCCAGGTTCACGGGCGCGGCGAGGGCGCTCGGCTCCACGAGGGCCCGTCCCCGCGCGTCCGTCGGCGTCGTGGCCCGGACGAAGGTGCCCCGCCCGACCTCGCCCACGACCAGCCCGCGCCGCACGAGTTCGCCGTAGACCCGTCCGGCCGTGGACGGCGCGATGCGGTGCCGGCGCGCGAACCACCGCTGCGGAGGCAGTCGTTGCCCCGGCCGCAGCCGCCCCGAGGCGATGTCCCCGGCGATCCGGTCGGCGATGTCCCGGAAGTCCCCCATCTGCCCCGCCCCCTTGGGATTGCACCGAGAGCAAAGATCTTATTGCACCGAGTGATTGTCCCCTCCTAGGGTCGCTGACATGCCCCCCTTCCTCGCATACGATGACAAACAGAACAAAAAAGAGAACAAAAAAGAGACCGACGGCGACGCGCATTCCCCACGGCTGCCCCTTGTTCTCGTCCACGGCCACCCCTTCGACCGCACGATGTGGGCCCCGCAGATCGAGGCGTTCTCCGCCGGCCGCCGGGTGATCGCCCCCGATCTGCGCGGCTACGGGGCCTCCCCCGTCGTCCCCGGTACCACCCTGCTCTCCGACCACTCCCAGGACATCGCCGCGCTGCTGGACGACCTGGAGGTGACGGAGTTCGTGCTGGCGGGCCTGTCGATGGGCGGCCAGATCGCCATGGACTGCTACCGGCGGTTCCCCGACCGCGTCCGGGGCCTGGTCCTCGCCGACACCTTCGCCGCGCCCGAGACACCCGCCGGCAGACTCGCCCGCAACGAGATGGCCGACCGTCTCCTCGCCGAGGGCCTGCGCGGATACGCCGACGAGGTGCTGGACAAGATGGTCGCCCCCTACGCCACCGCGCCGGTCAAGGCCCACGTCCACCGGATGATGACCGCCACCTCCCCCGAGGGAGCCGCGGCGGCCCTGCGCGGCCGGGCCGAACGCCCCGACTACCGCGCCCTGCTCACCCGGGTCGCGGTCCCGGCCCTGGTCGTCGTGGGCGCCGACGACGAGTACACCCCGGTCACGGACGCCGAGGCGATGCACGCGGCCCTCCCCGACTCCGTCCTGCACGTCATCGAGGGCGCGGCCCACCTGCCGAACCTGGAACGCCCACAGGAGTTCAACGCGGCGCTGACGGACTTCCTGACGAGGATCGACGGGCTGTAATCCCTTGGCCGGGGACCCGGCGGCCCGGCTAGCGTGCCGCCCATGAACACCGAGCCGCGGAAGACGACCACCACCCTCTGGCGCCCCACCGGCCCCGAGGAGCTGGCGCTCGTGGAGGCCTCCGGGTGGAGTGCGTGGCCGGCGCGACTGCCCGAGCAGCCGATCTTCTACCCGGTGCTCAACGAGGACTACGCGGTGCGGATCGCCCGGGACTGGAACGTGCCCGCCTCCGGCGTCGGGTACGTCACCCGGTTCGAGGTCGACGCGGAGTTCCTGCGGAGGTATCCGGTGCGCCAGGCCGGGGGAGAGACCATCCTGGAGCTGTGGGTACCGGCGGAGGAGCTCGATGAGTTCAACGCGCACATCGTCGGGCGTATCGAGGTGGTCCGGGAGTTCCGGTGAGATCACACCCGGTCGTACGCCCCACCCCCCACCGGCCCTGATCGGCGCGGGCGGTGGTGCCCATAATGGGCCCCATGTCCCGCGAGTTCCCCATCGGCCTCACGCCTCCCGACTGGCTGGTGCGGAACCTTCGGCCCCAGCCGGCCCCCGTCAACCGGCCCGCCGTGGCCCGCGCCGCCGTCGCCATGACCCTCCCCCTGGCGATAGGCCTGGCGGTGGGGCAGCCCGCCTACGGGGCCCTCGCGTCGATGGGCGCCCTGTCGGGGGTCATCGGCGACACCGCCGACGCCTACCGCATGCGGATCCTCAACATCGCGATCCCCCAGCTGTTCGGGGCCGTGGGCATCACGCTCGGTTCGGCCGTGTACGGGCAGGGGTGGCCGACGGTCGTCGCCGTCACCGGCGTCGCACTGGTCTCCGGGATGATCTCGACGATCGGAGCGGTGGCGTCCGTGTCCGGGCTGCTGCTGCTCCTCAACTCCGTCGTCGGGGCGGGGCTGCCGATGCCGGGCGCGTGGTGGCTGGCGCCGCTGCTGGTGACCGGCGGCGGACTGCTCGTCCTCCTCCTCGCCCTGCTGGCCTGGCCGCTGCGCTCCGGGGTACCGGAACGCACCGCCGTCGCGGCCACCTACCGCACGGTCGCCGATCTGCTGGCCGCCTGCGGCAGCGAGGTCCCCGGCGCATACGAGGACGCCCGCCACACCGTCACCCAGTCGCTGAACCAGTCGTACGACCTCGTCCTCGCCCGGCGCGCCGGCCACCACGGCCGCAGCCCCGAACTGGCCCGGCTGATCGCCCAGTTGAACGCCATCACCCCGGTGGTGGAGGCGGCCCCGGCGGCCCATCTGCACGGCAGGCCGCTGCCACCGGAGATCCCGGCGGCCGTGCACCACCTGGCGCGGGCCATCGAGACCGGCTTCACCGGCCCGCTGGCCCTCACCCTCCCCGCCCCCGGCTCGGAGACCGGACGGGCGGTCGACCACGCCCTGCGGCACGCCGCCGCGGTGGTGACCGCGCCCGACATCGACCCTCGGGGGCCCGAGGACGACCGTCTGGGCCGCCCGGCCCGCCTCGGGACCCGCACCGCCCGAGCCGCCCGCAACGTCGCCCTGTCCGCCGCCTCCTGGCGCTACGGTCTGCGGCTCGCCCTGTGCATCGGCCTCGCCCAGGTGCTGGTGTCGACCGTCCCGGTCCCCCGCTCCTACTGGGTGGCCCTGACCATCACCTTCGTCCTCAAGCCCGACTTCGGCTCGGTGTTCTCCCGGGCGCTGCTGCGCGCGCTCGGCACGGTCGCCGGCCTGGTGGTGGCGGCCGCCGTCCTCTCCCAGGTGCCGCGCGGGTGGTGGGACGTACCGGTGATGCTGGTCCTCGCGCCGCTCATCCCGGCCCTCACCCCGCGCGGTTACGGCTACCAGACGGCCGCGATCACCCCGGTGATCCTGCTCCTCTCGGACATCCTCAACCACCAGGGCACCGGCCTGCTGCTGCCCCGCCTCGTCGACTCGCTGATCGGCTGCGGCATCGCGCTGATCGCGGGCTACCTCCTCTGGCCGGAGAGCTGGCACACCCGGGTCGGCGACAAGCTGGCCGACGCGGTCGCGGACACCGCCCGCTATGTGGAGGCGGCCTTCGGCCCGGACGTCGCCCCGGCCGCCCGCGCCCGGATGCGCCGCCGGCTGTACCGCGACCTGTCCGTCGTCCGTACGGAGTTCCAGCGGGCCCTGACCGAGCCGCCGCCGACCGGCAGCCGGGCCGCGGCCTGGTGGCCGCTGGTCGTCGCGGTGGAGCGGATCGTGGACGCGACGACGGCGGCCCGGGTCCGTGTGAAACACGGAGCCGAACCGCCGTCGGGGCCGGAACTCGCCCAGGTCACGCTGCAACTGCGGGAGCTGGCGGAGGGACTGCGGGACACCGAGGTCCTCTATCCCGTCCGCACGGACCTGGCGGGCCCGGCGGGCAGCGTCCTGGAGCCGTTGCGCCAGGAGGTGGCCGCGGCGAGGGCGATCACCTCGCCGCAGACCTCCTGATACCGCAGACGTCCTGATACCGCAGGCGTCCTGATACCGCAGACGTCCTGATCAGGCGCCGATGTCGCACCCGTCGGCCCGCCAGACCGCCACGACCGCCGGACGGACGATCTTGCCGGGCCCGTCGGGCCAGGTGCTGGCCGGCTTCTCCACGGACGCCCCGTCGATCTCGCCCGGGTGCTGTACGGCGACCAGGACGCGCCGGTCCTGGATGACGGGACCGCAGGTCTCCGCACCGGTCGGCACCGTCAGGAACTGCTTCAGCTCACCGCGCCGCGCACCGCGCGTGGCCACGCCGAAGAGACCGTCGTGGGAGCCGAGCTGGTTGCCGTCGGTGGAGATCCACAGGTTGCCGTGCGGGTCGAAGGCCACGTTGTCCGGGCAGGAGATCGGGCTGACGTCGTCCTTGGGGAACCCGGCGAAGTAGGTCGCGGGGTCGTCCGGGTCACCGGCGACGAGGAACAGCGACCAGGCGAAGGTCCCGCTCTCCGGCCGGTTCCGGCGCTCGGTCAGCTCCAGGATGTGCCCGTGCTTGTTGGCGTTGCGCGGGTTGGCCTCGTCGGCCTTGGCGTTCGAGCCGACACCGCGGTTGGAGTTGTTGGTGAGGGCGACGTACACCTTGCCGGAGACCGGCGAGGGCTGGATGTCCTCGGGCCGGTCCATCTTCGTCGCGCCCACCTTGTCGCCGGCGAGCCGCGTGAAGACGAAGACCTCCTCCGCGCTCATCCCCTCGACGTGCGAGACGGCGCCCTTCGCGGTGGCGGTGGCCAGCGGGATCCACTCGCCGCTGCCGTCGAACTCGCCGTCGGCCGGCAGCTTGCCGGTGCCGTCGATCTCGAGGGCCGGGGAGTCGCCGGTGAGCTTCGCGACGTAGAGCGTGCCCTCGTCGAGCAGCGAGAGATTGTGCTCGCGCACGGCCCGGCTCGACCCCTTCTTCATCCGCTTGCTGCCGACGAACTTGTAGAAGTAGTCGAAGCGCTCGTCGTCACCGGTGTAGACGACCGGCCGCCCGTCCTCGGTCAGCCGCACGGTGGCGGCCTCGTGCTTGAACCGTCCGAGGGCGGTGCGCTTGCGCGGCGTGGACGTCGGGTCGTACGGATCGAACTCGACGACGTACCCGAAGCGGTGCACCTCGTTGGGCTCCTGGGCGACGTCGAACCGCTTGTCGAACCTCTCCCACTTGCGCTCGGTGGCGCCGGTGCCGATGCCGTACCGCTTGTCGGTGGGGCGGGAGGAGTTGGCGAAGTACTGGTTGAAGTTCTCCTCGCCGTGCAGGGTCGTGCCCCACGGGGTGGTGCCGCCGGAGCAGTTGTTGAGGGTGCCGAGGACCTTGGTGCCGGTCGGGTCGACGGAGGTCTTCAGCAGGTCGGACCCGGCGGCGGGCCCGGTGAGCCGGAACTCGGTGGTGGCGGTGACGCGCCGGTTGAGGGGATGCCGGGGCACGGCCGTGAGCGCCCCCGTCCTCCGGTCCTCCTCCACGACGACGGCGGCGAGGCCGTGCGCGGCCCAGGCGACCTCCACCTGCTGCCGGGTCGGGTTGGCGGCGTCGTAGCCGCGGAACATGAGCACCTCGTCGGTGTACTCGTGGTTGGCGACGAGGAGCTGGCGGCGGTGCTCGCCCGGGAGGGGCAGGAGGGCGAGGAAGTCGTTGTTGTAGCCGAACTGTCCGGCCTGCGCCGCCGCCGTCTGGTTCTCCGGGTCGAAGGCGGGCGCACCGCGCAGGATGGGCTCGCCCCAGCGGACGACGACGTTCTGCCGGTAGCCGTCCGGGACGGTGACGGCGTCGGCGGTGTTCGGCGGGACGGGCGTGAAGCGGAGGCCGCGGGCGCCGGTGGCCGGTTTCTTCTTCTCGGCGGCCTGCGCGGGCGCGGCGGCGGCGGGCAGCGCGCCGGCCGCTCCCGCGGTGGCGGCGACGGTCACGACGGCGGCGGCGCGCATCATGCCGCGGCGGCTCAGGGCCCGGGCGATGACGTCACCGACGTACTCGTTGGCGCTGGTGTTGGGCACCTCGTGGAAACAGGCGTCACCACACCGGAAACGACAGGTCATGGCGGAACGTCCGCCGGGGTGGGACTGGGACGGCGTTCCGATCAACGGCAGCAGCTTGCGCACCTTTACTCTCCCCTTGCGTTCCCTTGGCGTGAGCGTGACGGTAGGGGCACGTATGTGCGCAGGCGCGGCGGAGGGGTGAACGGCGGGTGAATCCCCGGTATCGACGGGGGAGTTGGGGCGAGGTGGGGGGTGGGCTGCGGGATGGCCGGGAGGCGGTGTTGACACACCCCTCTTCCCCTCACTCACCCCTGCCCAAGATCGCCACTTCGGGCCGCTAACCTTACGTGTCCGTCCTGGCCAGGGATTGACGGGCTTCAACTCACGCGAAGGGTTGCGCGCATGGGCATTCTCACTCGCCTTCGGAACGCATTCGGCCGCTCACGCAAGGAGCGCACCGCCGAGGCGGAGGGTGCGGAACAGGTTCCCTCGCAGGAACCGGCTTCTTCGCGAGAGGAGCGGCAGACCGACGAACCGGCGTCCACGACGGCCCCCGAGCCGACACCCACGACCGCTCCCGAGCCGACGGTCGCCACGATCCCGGAGCCCCGCCCGGCGACCGACTCGGAACACGAACTGGTCTCGGCGGCCTTCGACCACGTAACGGTCCCAAGGCCGACCCGCTCCACGGAGACGGGGGTCGCGGGGCTTTCGGACGAGCCGGGGGCTGAGGCCGAGGCTGAGGCTGAGGCTGGCGCTGAGGCTGGCGCTGAGGCTGGGGCTGAGGCTGGGGCTGGGGAGGAGCCGGCGGCTGCGGTTGAGGCTGACGCTGAGGCTGTGGAGAAGCCTGAGGCTGAGGCTGAGGCTGACGCTGACGCTGAGGCTGTGGAGAAGCCTGAGGCTGAGGCTGAGGCTGACGCTGACGCTGAGGCTGTGGAGAAGCCTGCGGCTGCCGATGCGGCTGAGCCGTCTGCTGAGGACGTGACTGAGGCGGAGCCTGCGGCGGCGGAGGAGGCCGAGGCTGAGCCGACCGCTGAGGCTGCGGCCGAGGCGGAGCCTACGGCTGCGGAAGAGCCGTCGGCGGTGGCGGAGGCTGCGGCTGAAGCCGAGCCGGCCGCTGAGGCCGAAACCGAGGCGAAGGCTGCGGCCGCAGAAGAGCCGACCGCCGAGGCCGAGGGAGAGACTGCGGCTGCGGCTGCGGAAGAGACCGCCGCTGAGACCGAGGCGACGCCTGCGGCTGAGGACAAGCCCGAGACCGGCGCCGAGCCGGTGGCCGAGGGTGAGCCTGAGGTCCAGGCCCAGGAGACGCCTTCCGCCGATGAGGAGTCCCAGGTCGAGGGCGAGTCCGAGGTTGCGGTGGAGTCCGCGGCTGAGGGCGACGCCCTGCCCGAGGTGAAGCCCGAGGCCGACGAGCCGACGGCCGAGCAGGCTCCCGTGGAGGAGGCTGCCACGGAGGACGAGCCCGAGGCCGAGACCACCCCGACGGCCGAGGTTCCGGACGAGGAGCCGGTGGCCGAAACGGCCGTGGCGTCGGCGGACGCCGAGGCCGCTGCGGTGACCGAGGAGGCACCGGAGGCCGAGGCAACGACCGAAGCTCCCGCCGAGACGGACACCGAGCCCGAGGCAACAGCTGCGGAACCGGAGGCCGAG
The DNA here is from genome assembly GCF_040630255.1 of Streptomyces sp. NPDC005820. NCBI lineage: Bacteria > Bacillati > Actinomycetota > Actinomycetes > Kitasatosporales > Streptomycetaceae > Streptomyces > Streptomyces sp. NPDC005820. The sequence goes on along the minus strand of NZ_JBEXXE010000010.1, from coordinate 236,961 downwards.
CCCGAGGCCGACGCCAAGACCGAGGCGACCGCCGAGGAGGCCGAGGCGACGGTCGACGCTCCGACCGAGCAGGCCGTCCCGGCGGAGCCGGAGCCCCAGCCCGAGGCAACCGCCACCGACGCCGAGCCCGAGGCGACCACCGCCGAGGAGCCCGAGGCCCAGGCCGAGGCCACGGCCGATGCTCCGGCGGAAGAGGCCGTCCCGGCGAAGCCGGAGCCCCAGGCAGCCACCGACGCCGAGCCCGAGGCGACCGCCGAGGAAGCGCAGCCCGAGGCGACCGCCGAGGAGGAGGCCCAGCCCGAGGCAACCGCCGAGGAGGAGGCCCAGCCCGAGGCAACCGCCACCGACGCCGAGCCGGAGGCAGCCGCCGCCCAGGCCGAGCCCGACGCAGTCGCCGCCCAGGCCGAGCCCCAGGCGGAGCCCGACGCAATCGCCGTTCACGCCGAGCCTGGCGGCGGTGGCGGGATTCTCGGCCACGACGCCGCCGCTCTCGCTCTCGCCAAGGCCGGGCTCACCACCGCCCGGGCGAGTGTGTACCTCGTCCTCGACCGGTCCGCGAGCATGCGCCCGTACTACAAGGACGGCTCCGCGCAGGCCCTCGCCGATCAGACGCTCGCCCTCGCCGCCCACCTCGCCCCCGAGGCCCCCTCGGTGCACGTCGTCTTCTTCTCCACCGAGGTCGACGGCACCACCGACCTCACCCCCGCCTCCCCCGAGAGCGCGATCGACGAGGCGCACGCGGGTCTCGGCCGGATGGGCCGTACCAGCTACCACGCCGCTGTGGAGGCCGTACTCGCCCACTACGACAAGAACGCCACCCCCGGCGCCCCCGCCCTGGTCGTCTTCCAGACCGACGGCGCCCCGGACGCGAAGACCCCGGCCACCCAGTCCCTCGGCGACGCCGCGAAGAGCCACCCCTCCGTGTTCTTCTCCTTCGTCGCCTTCGGTGACCACGACAACAAGGCCTTCGACTACCTCCGCAAGCTGAAGACCGACAACACGGCCTTCTTCCACGCGGGCCCCACCCCCCTGGAGCTCACGGACGCGGAGCTCTACGACGGCGTCCTCATCGACTGGCGCCCGTAAACACCGCACCGCCCCACCATGCCGCCCGCTTCTCACCCCGTAAAACGGGAAGCGGGCGGCATACACATGTCGGCTACGATTTCAAGGTTCGCAATAGCAGCAACAAACCGACCTGGGAGCAGCCCCCGATGGCTCGACACCTCATCACCAGCGCCCTTCCGTACATCAACGGAATCAAGCACCTGGGCAACATGGTGGGGTCCATGCTCCCGGCGGACGTGTACTCCCGGTACCTCCGCCAGCGCGGCCACGACGTCCTGTACATCTGCGCGACCGACGAGCACGGCACCCCCGCCGAGCTGGCCGCGAAGGAGCAGGGCATCCCGGTCGCCGAGTTCTGCGCCCAGGCGCACGACGCGCAGAAGGCGGTCTACGACGGCTTCGCGCTCGCGTTCGACTACTTCGGCCGCAGCTCCAGCGCGCAGAACCGCGAGATCACCCAGCACTTCGCCCGCCGCCTCAACGAGAACGGCTTCATCGAGGAGCGGGCGATCCGCCAGGTCTACAGCCCCGCCGACGGCCGTTTCCTCCCGGACCGCTATGTCGAGGGCACCTGCCCCCACTGCGGCTACGACAAGGCCCGCGGCGACCAGTGCGAGAACTGCACCCGGGTGCTCGACCCCACCGACCTGATCAACCCGCGCAGCGCCATCTCCGGCTCCACGGACCTCGAGGTCCGCGAGACCAAGCACCTCTTCCTGCTGCAGTCCAAGCTCCAGCACGAGGTCGAGGAGTGGGTCTCCCGCCACGAGGGCGACTGGCCGCAGCTGGCCTCCTCCATCGCCCGCAAGTGGCTGACCGAGGGCCTGCACGACCGCGCCATCACCCGTGACCTGGACTGGGGCGTCCCGGTCCCGGCCGACACCTGGCCGGAGCTGGCCGCCGAGGGCAAGGTCTTCTACGTCTGGTTCGACGCGCCCATCGAGTACATCGGCGCGACGAAGGAGTGGGCGGACCTCGACCCGGAGAACCGGGACTGGAAGTCCTGGTGGTACGAGGCGGATGCGAGCGTCCGCTACACCGAGTTCATGGCGAAGGACAACGTCCCCTTCCACACGGTGATGTTCCCGGCCACCGAGCTGGGCGTGCGCGAGCCGTGGAAGAAGGTCGACTACGTCAAGGCCTTCAACTGGCTGACGTACTACGGCGGGAAGTTCTCCACGAGCCAGAAGCGGGGCGTCTTCACCGACCAGGCCCTGGACATCCTCCCGGCCGACTACTGGCGCTACTTCCTCATCGCCAACGCCCCCGAGTCGGACGACTCGTCCTTCACCTGGGAGCACTTCACGGCGACGGTCAACAAGGACCTCGCCGACACCCTGGGCAACTTCGTCAACCGCGTCCTGTCCTTCTCGAAGAAGCGCTTCGGCGAGGAGGTCCCGGCGGGCAGCGCCCCCGGCGAGGCGGAGACCCGGCTGGGCGAGCAGATCGCCGAGCTGCTCGCCGAGTACGAGACCCAGCTGGAGGCCCTCCAGTTCCGCAAGGCGGCCGCCGCCCTGCGCGCCCTGTGGTCCGCGGGCAACTCCTACCTGGAGGAGAAGGCCCCCTGGCTGGAGATCAAGACCGACAAGGACGGCGCGGCCCTCACCCTGCGCACGGCGATGAACCTGATCCACCTGTACGCGGTGGTCTCGGAGCCCTTCATCCCGACGACGGCGAAGACCATGCGCGAGGCCTTCTCCCTCACCGAGGACACGGCCACCTGGGTCACCGCGGACGAGGCGAAGTCCCTCACCGCCGTCCCCGCCGGAACCCCCTTCACCGTCCCCCCGGTCCTCTTCGCCAAGCTCACGGACGAGGACCTGGCGGCCTACAAGGAGCGCTTCGGCGGCGAACCGGCCGCGTAGCGCGACGCACTCAACGAGAAGGGGCCCGGGATTGGCGAATTCCTGGGCCCCTTCCGGCTCCCGGCGGAAGGAATAGGTTTCCCGCCCTAGGCACACTCCGGGCACATCGTGGAGACTCGAGTCGACGCACTGCCCCTGTTCGCTGGCTGGCGCGCGCAGCCCTGCCCAGCGGACGACCCGGTCGGGGCGGCCGTGCACGCATACACGTACTGCGGGAACACCGTGGCGCCTGACATCTGGCGACGGTGCGCCTGTCCGGGCTGAGCGCCCGGGACACGATGATCGTCAATCGCGGCGTCGAGGAGACGGCCCACTACGGCTGGCAAGAGCCACATCCCGTTGCCGCAGCCGCAGTCGGCAGCCACTCTCTGTGCCTTGATCCGGGTCATGCTGCCGCCCATGAACCGTCGATGATCGGCCGGACACAGGACACGGCATGCGATCCGTGCGGAACTCCCGGGTCGGGCGACGGGCGGCAGCCGTCGTCGTGCCGATGTTCGCCGCCCTGGCGTTGACCGTCAGGCTCCGTGTCCTGGAAGGAGGCGCGGGGATCCGGACGTACACATGCGGACTGCCACGTCCGTCCGGGTCGACCACGTCCTCGGAGCCTCGCACTGGGGGGTACGAGGGGTGCTGCGGCTCATCGCCACACATCGTCACCGCGAGGCACCGTGTCAGAGTCGGAATCCAGGATCCCGCAGTCGTCGGCTTCGAAGTCGAAGCCGTACGCCCAGTCGTAGATTTCGAGGAACTGCGCCATGGTTCCCGATCGGACCTTGCGGTCGAAGCCGGCCAGCACAGTCGCGGCGTTGGGCGGGAGCTGGGCTAGGAACTGTTCGACCGGGCGGGTCGACGCCGGGATGTCAACCCGCGGCTCGTCGGGGAACCAGCGCGCCAGATCAACGTCCGGACCCCAATTCTTCCCGGGCCGCTGGGCAGTGTCACGGTAGGCCTGCAGTTCCCCGACACTGCGCGGTGCGGGCCGTGGTCGAAGCCCACGTCCGCGAAAGGGTGGGTATCCGGCGCGGTGCGCGTCGGATACGCCATATCGCCGGTGTGTATCAGTCACTTGAGGCGCCGCAACGCCCGCGTGAATGCATCGGTCTGTTTTCCCAGGGCTCCGAAGAACTCGGCGTCGCATGCCTCGACCGCGACCACGGCGCGGTTCGCCAACACGCGCCCTTCCTTTGTCGCAACGAGCGCCCGTGCCCGGCCGTCCTGCGGGTGCGGGCGGCGCTCGACCAAACCGCGACCTTCCAGGACACGCAGAACCTGGGACGTCATCATGGGGTCCGACGCGGCGTGGTCGGCGAGCGCCTTTTGCGTCACCGGCCCCTCGGATCCCAGCCAGGTCAGAGTCGCGAGGAGCACGAATTGGACGTGGGTGAGCCCGTAGGGCTTGAGGGTGAGGCGGACAGCCGCCTGCCATCGGTTGGTGACCTGCCACAAAAGCAAGCCGGGGCTCTCCTCGGCGTCGGTATACCCGGTGTCCAGGTCGCGCGGGGTCACGAAGCGACCATGGCCGAACGAATCTGACGGAAATCATCTTCGGTCAGCTCGACCAGGCCGCGTCGCAGCTGGTGGCCCCAGTCCGCGATGGAGGTCAGGGCCAGGGAGCCGTCGAACCGGCGGATGGGTACTTCCACCGCGTGCTCCAGATAGCGGACCCGTCGGCGCCAGGGTTGGAAGCCGCCTTCGTCGGCTTGCCAGATCTCGCCGTCGGTGATCTCACCGATCGCGGTGAACGCCTGGAGCGTCTCACCGTCTCGCAGACTCGTGCGTGGCGAATAGTAGATCAGCCAATCGCTGGGGCTCAGTCGGGCCAGGCCAGGGCGCTTGCCGTGGTTCAGTTGGGCCATGCCCGCCTTGGCGGCGCGGTGCACGTGGTCGCGGCTGACGACGCCCAGCCAGTACTTCACGCGAGGCCCCTCGTGGAGGAAGCCTCGACCACGGCCTTCAGGCTGTCCAGATCCTCCTGCAATGTCACCTTGATGCCCTTGCCGAGGATCAGATTCCAGAGGTGGGACAGCGGCCCGGCCAAGGTGACGGCCACCTGAACCTTCGTGCCGCCATCCGGGGTTTCCTCCACGAAGTGACTGAACGTCATACGGGCCCCGGCGAGCCTGGAGACGTCGACGAATCGGTCGTCGGCGAGCTCGGCGATGACGAACTTCGTCTTGGGGCCACCTTTGGGCTTCAGGACACCGGTCGAACCGGCCTTGAAGGGGCCGTCGAGGCGGACCCATTCGGTGTCGGCGTTCCATTCCGGCCAGGTCGCCATGTCGGCCCAGCGGGCAAAGAAGGCGGACGGGGCAGCGGTCGAAGTGGTCTGGGCGGTGCCGATGGTCATCATGTAGATAGTATGCGCGCTTATTAATTCGGCGTCAAACCCTTGAGCCGGCATGCGACCGCCCCCATCTCGGTTGCGGGTCTGTCGAAGCGAGCGACTCCGTCCCGTAATCGGCGGTAATGCGGGCCAAGGCATCGCGTGTTGATCAGTGGAGGACGTGCGGTGGCGAACCCGGCGCGGCCGTGCATGTCCCTCATGATCCGCTTGGTTCGCGTGTTGACGCCCTCGGAGCGGCCGTTGTGGTAGGGGAGGGTAAGTCCGGCGTCCACGGCGGCGCGGTCGAGTTCGAGGCCCTTTGCAAAGGAGCGAATCACGACCAGGGCGAGGGCCCGGCGGATCGCCGAGAGATCGATCCGCAAGGAGGCCGAAGCGAAGAACCGGCCCGCGGATCTCATCGACATCGTGCTGGAGAAGGTCGTGGAGGCAGGGATCAAGCCGACCGAGATCTGACCCGCCCCCCACTCCGCTCCCTGGGGCCAGGCCCGATCCGGTGGGGCACTGTAACGGGGGAAGGGCGGAGGCTTGGCCGCGCTGGGGCTCTCAGGTCGGCCGGCAGCACCCCGGCCGACCGACACAGCGAGGTTTCCGTCACCGGAGCGTAGAGGCCCACACTCCGGTCCGCCCTGCGCTCCCTATGTATTACTCACCGGGGAGAAAGAACCCCACCAAGCCCCACCCCTCCCTCCCGCCGGGCAGACTCACTCGCCTGGGTGAATATGCCCAACTCGGCTGGATTCGGACCCGGTTGCCTGCCTTACGCTCAGCGCGACAGAGCACGACCCGGACATGAGTCGGCCCCCGCCGGGACTAGCGATCCCAGTGCGAGGGCCTGACCACCAAGGAAGTACGGAGCTTCCCGATGGATACCGAAAACCCTAGCGCGCCCCCGTCCGCCGAGTCCCGTACGACCGGCAAAAACCACCCCCACCGGGGCCATCCCTCCGGCGTCGTCCACGACAACGCCCGCCACACCGAAGACTTCACGGTGATCGGCAACCACCTCGCCCAACACCACGAGCTGTCGCTGCTCGCCATCGGGCTGGGGTGCTACATCCAGTCCGTGCGACCGGGCACCGCTGTCGACATCAAGACCCTCGCAGGCCGCTTCCCCGAGGGCCCGATCCGTATCGCCGCCGCCCTGCGCGAGCTGGAGACCCACGGCTACCTGCGCCGCACCCGCGAGCACACCCACACCGGCCGGATCGTCACCCGCACGGTCTCCTGCAACAAGCCCGGCCACCGGACCGCCTCCGCCGACACCGCCAGCAGGCCCGCACCGCGTCCCGCCCAGGACAAGCCGCCGCCACGCCGCAAGCTGCTCCCCGCCGTGCCGCAGCCCGCGTACACCTCGCCCGCTCTCCTCCAGGCAGCCGTAGACGTCCTCGCCGGCCTCCGTCGCCACGACCCCCGCCTTCTCCTCTCCGCCACCGACGCCGAACACCTCGCCCCCGGCGTCGCCGCCTGGCTGGAACGCGACCTCACCCCCACAGTCGTACGCCACGCCCTCACCGCCGACCTCCCCAACGAGCCCCTACGCCGCCCCGCCGCCCTCCTCGCCCACCGCCTGACCGCACAGCTCCCACCCCCGCCGCCCTACCGAGCACCCCAACCACCACCGACGGTCCACCACCCCATGCGCAACTGCGACAGCTGCGACCACGCCTTCCGCGGTCCGGACCCCGGCCTGTGCAACGCCTGCCGGACCGGGCATGACTCGCCGTTGAGCACGCAGGTACCACGGTGACCTGTGCCGGGTGGCGCGAGCACAGGTGCGCGCTCCTGAGACACGGTCCCGACGCGGCCGAGGCAACGGCGCGTCTGCTCAGTGAGCTGGGCACCGAGGACAGCACCGATGAGGAGATCGAGGCCGAACACCGCGCAAGCCACCTTGCAGCGTTACGGAGAAGGGCTTGGCAACCCGAGCGATGGATGGAGCATTGGGTATCTTTGTATGAAACACATCTTAGGGAGGTGCCCCATGTCCGCCACTCAGATCGACATCGACGACGAAGCCCTCGCGGAGGCGATGAGACTGTCCGGCGCCAAGACCAAGAAGGAGATGGTCAACCTGGCACTCCGGGAGTACGCGGAGCGCCGACGGCGTACCGAGGCCCGGCTGCGCCACCTGGAGAGGGCGCAGCAATGGGACGAGGACGGGTTCTGGGCACAGCATGCGGCTGAAAAGGGCTACTCAGGCGACGACCGCGCGAACAAGGACATCGCCTGACCGTGATTCGCTACCTCGCCGACTCCACCGCTGTGTGGCGGCTTCAGCGCGATCGGAAGCTCAACGATCTCTGGGCGCATGAGCTCGAGGAAGGCGCCATCGGGTCATGCGTCCCGCAGCGGACGGAGTTCCTGCAGTCGGCTCGCAGCCTCGACGAGTTCGACCACATGACAGAGATGTTCACCGACCTGTACCCGGACGTCCCGGTCCCCAAGGGCGCCTGGCGTTGGATCGAGGCGGCCCAGTACCGGCTCGCCCAGCGGGGACAGCATCAGAGCCTGTCCACGGTCGATTGGCTGGTCTGCTCCACGGCCGCTCACCACGGCCTCGTCGTCCTGCATGACGACCACGACTTCCGAGCCGCCGCCCTCGTACTCACCGACGTGGTGGAGCGAAGCGTGTTCGCACCGGCTGGATGACCGCCGGACCACAGGCGGGAACTCGCGAAAGGATCAGAGGGAAACGCCGTCCGGCTCCCTCGTGACGCGCTCACACGACTACGACGGCCTGACCACGAACGCCCTCACCTCCCGCGTCCGTACCCCCGTCCCGTACGGCTCCACATCGCCGTGCACCGCCACCTCCAGGCCGTTGCGCCAGGCCACGGTCGCTCTGTCCGCATCCTCCGGACGCAGTTCCACCCGCACGCTGCGCACACGCGAGGCGTCCTCCGGCGAGTCGAGCCCCCCATGTCGGGAATCCTCCTCTACACCGCAGCCCCCGACAGCGAGGGCACCCTGGGCGGCCTCGTCTCGCTCGGCCGCCGCGAACGGCTGGGGCCGGCGATCTCGCAGGCTCTCGAAGAAGCCAGGCTGTGCAGCTCCGACCCGATGTGCGCCGAGCACGATCCCCGCATCCACTCGCGGTTGCACGGAGCGGGTTGCCACGCCTGCCTGTTCGCCGCGGAAACCTCGTGTGAACGGGGCAACCACTACCTGGACCGGGCGCTGCTGGTGGACACGCTGGCCGACGACAAGTGTGCGTTCAGGCCGTGAGCGGATCAGCGGCGGACGCCGACTCGGGAGAGCCGGGCGGGCGTCCGGTCCATGTCCCGGTCGACATCCCCGCCGCTCGGAGCGGAGGGTCGACGCCTCGTCTTCCAGGTCTGCTGGCTGCCCTCTGCGATCGTCTGCCCGAAAAAAGACCGCCTGGTCATGCCGGAACAGGTCCTTGTGACGACCACTCGTCCTGATGACCCCTTGCTGGGCCGCTTCATCACGGCTCAGCCGGCCGCCGGACTGGCTGCGCAACTCACTGAGATCACCTTCGTGTGGCGCACCGAGGCACCGGGCTTGACCGGAGCGGGGCTCGCCCTGGCACTGGCCACGGCTCGATCGCTCCCCCGGCCCGAACCGACCCAGGTGGTGGTGAGCGGTCCGATGAGTGCGTCGCTACCGGCCCGTCTGACGGGCGGGGTGGCCGTGGACGTCATCAGGTCGGCGGAGACATCGCTGCTGATCGCCAGCTTCGCGGCTCATGGAGCTCAGGACGTGGTGGCGGAGATAGGCCGAGCAGTCGAGAGAGGGGTCCATGTCGACCTGCTGCTCGAGGAGTCCACACAGGCGTCGGCGGCCTTCGCCGCCTTGCCCGACGAGGTGAGCGTCTGGCATCGAGCGGGAGGTTCCGGTGTGCTGCACGCGAAACTCGTGGCGGCCGATCGGCACACTGCCCTGCTGGGAAGCGCCAACCTCACCGACCGAGCGCTGTCCGACAACATCGAGCTCGGTGTCGTACTGCGTGATCCCTCCATAGTGGAGCCGCTCGTCGACCATTTTCGATGGATCCTGGGCCCTGAGAACAACGTCATGCGCCTTGCGTGAGGCAATAGGCCCCATCAGGCGAACGCGAGGGCCGGGGGCTCGTGGTCTCCCGTCCCTCGCGGGTCTGGTGCGCTACTTCAGGACGCCCGCGCCGGTCGTCGTCGGCAGCGAGGCCGGGAGGTCCTTCGCGGAGGACTCCAGGCCCGAGGTGAGGGTCGGGGTCCAGTTGACCGTCGTCTTCAGGTCCTTGGAGGACGCGGCGTTGTAGGCGGCGACGAGGTCGGTCGCCGTGCCGTTGACGAGGTTGCCGGAGCCCTTGACCGCGCCGGTGCCGTCGCCGCTGAGCAGCTTGGCGACCTTCACGCTCGACGGGACCTTCCAGTAGTTGTTCTCGGCGACGACCTGCGCCTTGGCGCGGGAGTTGATGCTGTACTGCACCGTGTAGCCGTTGAGCGGGGTGACGTCGTAGAGGTTGTTGTAGATGTGCACCTGGCCGACGCGGGTCAGGGGGGCGCGCTGGACGATGCCCTTCCAGATGTTGTGGTGGATGGAGACGCGCAGCTTGCCGCTCGGCTCGCTGTCGCTGCTGCCGATCAGCATCGTCTTGTCGTGGCTGGTGAACTGGTTGCGTGAGACGGTCACCAGGTCGGAGCTCTTGGTGATGTCGAGTTCACCGTCGTGGATCTGGTACTCGCGGCCGTAGTACTTGGGGTTGACGCCGTCCAGGTGGGGCGCGTCGGTGAAGCTGTTGTGGTCGGCCCAGACGTGGGTGGCGCCGCGCAGGGTCACCGAGTCGTAGTTGGAGTTCCAGTTGCCGTCGTCGCCGTCGGTCGGGTCCCACTGCGGGAAGCAGTCCTCGGTGGCGGAGAAGGCCAGGTTGCGGACGATGACGTTGTCCACGCTCTGGATCTGCAGCATGGCGCCGGTGAGGCCGGCGTTGGTGCCGGGGACGCCAATGATCGTGGTGTTGGCGGGCACCTTGAAGACGATGTTCTTCGCCTGCTTGGTCTGGGCGGCCGCGCGGGCCTTCTCCTGGGTGCCCGAGGGGAGCTTCGAGCGGCCGTAGGTGGCGGGGTCGTAGGCCTTGAGGTAGGCCGAGAGGGAGTAGCCGGTGCCCGAGGCGTAGTCGGAGCAGGTCAGCTTCTTGCCCGAGTCGTCGGTGTTGGCGTCGATGGTGCCCTTGATCTTGACGATCCGCGGGGTGGTGTCGGACGTCGAGCCCAGCGCCTTCACGAGCTGGGCGCGGGTGGAGACGGTGAAGGTGTGTGCGGCGTCGGCCTTGGTGCCACCTGTGGTGCCCGTGCCGGAGGAGGCCCAGCCGTCCTTGGCGGCGAGCGTCTGGTGGTACAGGTCCACGGTCCCGGCGTTCGCGCTCATCACGATCGCGCCGGCGCCGACACCGGCCGCGACGACCGCGGCGGAGACGACGAGGGTGCGGCGGGCGCGGAGGGACCGGCGGTGGGAAGCAACTGCCACGGGGGATCCTTACGGGGAGGAGCGGGGGTTACGCCCTGTCAGTGGTCGCCGGATCGTGAAGAGTTGCCGCCGGTTGAAAACTTTTTCTCCACCCCCCTACGCCACTTGGTCAAATGCCTTCACGATTCGCTCACCAGCTGCCTGAGGTGCGCAATGGGGGCGAACAGCCCCTACGGGGAGGGGAATCCACACACATGGGCAGCCGCGTCAAGATCAGTGGCGGGTACGCCGGTCTCAAGGGGCTGTTCTGAGACGACGCCCGGCCCCGCCGGTCAGCGGCGGCCCCCGCCCGGGCCGCCGCCGAAGCCGCCGCCCTCCGGCGCGTCCCCGGCCGTGACCGAGGCGACCTCCTCGGCCGAGCCGAGCGTGCCGGCCCGGGTGTAGAGGCCGCCCGTGCCGTCGGTGGCGGAGGTCGAGCCGCCGGAGTAGATCCGGTAGGTCTCGCCGGACTTGATCGCGGACGACGAGTAGACGACGTTCTGGATCTGCTTGGCGGTGACGTACGTGGCGACGATCCCGCCGTCGGCGTCGACCACGTGCAGGGTCGTGCCCGCCGGGACGGAGGAGTCGAGGGTGGCCGACAGCCAGCCCTGCCCGGAGTCCTCGGCGGGGGCGACGGCCATGCCCGCGCTGCCCGCCGCGAGCAGCGTGCCGCCGCTGACGGTGAGGTCGCCGTTGACGTCGAGGGCGCCGTTGCCGCCCTGCTGGGGGCCGTTGACGACGATCGTGCCGCCGGTGATCTCGGCCGTGCCGTTGGAGTCGAGGCCGTCGCCCTCGGAGTCGACGACGAGGGTGCCGCCGCTGACGGTCACCTTGTAGTCGCCGACGCCCTCCCCACCGCCCCGGCCGCCCCCTTCCGCGGCCCCGCTGCCGCCGGAGGCGTTGATGCCGTCGTCGCTCGCCACGATCGACACCGAGCCGCCGGCCACCACGATGTCCTTGCCCTCCAGGCCCTCCTGCGCCCTGGTGACCTTCACCGTGCCGTCGTCGATGACGAGGTCGCCCTCCGCGTGCACCCCGTCGTCCCCGCTCGTGGCGGTCACGGTGGCCCCGGCGAAGTGGACCGCGCCGTCGCTGTGCACCGCGTCGTCGGCGGAGTCGACGGCGACCGTGCCGCCCTCCAGGACGCCGATGACCCCGGCCTTCAGCCCCTTCGCGGAGGTGTCGTCGGCGGGCTCCGCACCGCTTCCGCCACCGGCGGCGACGGTCAGCCGGCCGCCGGTGACGACGAGGTCGGTGGCCGCGAAGACCCCGTCGCCCCGCGCGGTGACGTCGATCGCGCCGCCCGCCACCGACACATACCCGCGGTCCTCGTCGTCCTCGTCGTCGGACGTCAGCCCGTCGCCGCCCGCCTCGACGGTGAGCTCGCCGTCCTCGACGACCAGGTAGTCCTTGCCGCGCACCCCGTCGTCGGCGGCGGTGACCCGGATCGTCCCGGAGGCGAGGACGAGCCCGTCCTTGCTCACGATGCCGTCGCCGCCGTTGCCCTTCACGGTGAGCGTGCCGCCGCCCCCGACGGTGAGATCACCGGCGCTGAACAGGGCCGCACTCACCTCGGCGTCCTCGGCGTAGGACGGGGCGTCGGAGAGGGTGTTCGTGCTGCCGTCGGCGAGGACGACGACCAGGGCGTCCGCCTCGGTGGCCGCGAGGGCCGCCCCGGTGGAGCTGGAGATCCTCGCCCCGTCCAGCACGATCCGTACGGTCGCGTCGGGCGCGTCCACGACGATCCGCCCGTCGGTGAGGGTGCCGGCGATCCGGTACGTGCCGGCCGAGGTGATCGTCACGGTCGCCCCGCTCACCCGCGCCCCCTCGCCCGTCACGGTGGCGGAGTCCCCGTCGAGCGCGATGTCCACGGCGCCTGCGGAGTCCTCGCCGAGGTCGGCGTCATGGGCCTTCTCGTCGGCGGCGAGGACGGCGGCGGCGCTCTGGGCGCCCTCCACGGCCGTACCGGAGGAGGCCGACTCCGCGGCCTCGGCCGTCTCCTCGGTGCGGTCCGAGGAGCAGCCGGTCAGGGCCGCCGCGGCCAGGGCGAGGCCGGCGAGGGCGGCGGCGAGCCTGCGCCGTACCGTGGTTGCGATGCTCATGCGGGGCTCCCGTCGAGTGCGGTGGGGAAGTGCCGGCGCAGGACCGGCAGCCAGCGGTGGGCGGGGAGTTCGGGGCGCAGGGCGGCGAGCCCGGTGCCGTACTTGGAGACCGTGCAGGGGCGGTGGCCGAGCGACCACAGCAGCCGGTCGGCGCCGGAACCGGCCCGTCCGGCCTTGGTCTCGACGACGGCCCGGTCCCCGGCCGCCAGCACCCGCGAGCCGTCGGGCAGCGCCCAGACCAGCCCGGTGTCGACCGTCATCCGGCTGCCGTCGCCGGGCAGCAGCAGGGTGGTGCGGCGGTACGTCGTCGTCAGCGCGGGGCAAAAGCGCAGGTCGCGCGAGTCGATACGGGCGGCGGTGAGGACGGCGTCGACGAAGGCGCGGCCCGCCGGGTCGAGACGGCGGTCGTCACCGTCGTACGGGATCCGCTGTTTGACGGTGGTGCCGCGCGGCCCCCGTGTCTTGACCTCCAGGAAGTCGAGGCCCGAGTCGAGGTAGCTGCGGACGCGGAGCTTGAAGCGGCGCCGGCGGGCACGGGCGGCGCCCAGGTAGGCGTCCAGACGCGGGGTGTCGTGGTAGAGCGAGCGGTAGCCGAAGTCCCGTCCGCCGTCGATCTCCAGGACCCGCACGCCGTCCGAGGCGTCCCCGCCGAGGCCGCCGAGCAGGAAGGGCAGGTCGGCGAGCGGCAGCACGTACTTGCGGTCCACACGGGTCAACAGCTCGGCGCGGGCCACGAGTTCGTCCAGGCTCACGGGGCGCAGGGCGCCGACGGCCGCGTCGAGGGAGTCGAGGGCCCTCACGCGGGGACCTTGCCGCGGGGCGCCCGCACCTCGCCGTCGACGACGTACCGGACCTCGACCTGGGTGGTGTCGTTGACGAGGTCGACGCCCTTGACCGACAGGTTCACCACCCGCCCGCCGAGCAGCACCTCCAGCTGGGCGCGCAGGGCGGCCTCGTCGGTGTACGCGGAGTCCAGGCGCAGGCTGCGGGTGCGGTGGCGGGCGAACAGGCGGGGGTGGTCGGCGACGTAGAGCGTGCCGACGAGCAGCGCGGTCAGCGCGAGCGGGAGCGCGGACGTCTCCTCGGGGATGCCGTTGAGCAGACCGATCGCGAGGGCCGCGAAGTAGTAGGCGATCTCGTGCTGGGCGATCTCGTACGACCGCAGCCGGATGATCGACAGCACCCCGAACAGACCCATCCCGAGGCCGATCCCGACGGCGGCCTGGCTCAGCGTCATCGCGACGGCGAGCACCCCGACGTTGATCCCGAGGAACGCGGTGACCAGGTCGCGCCGGTGATGGCGCGGGAAGTACACGGCGAAGGCCAGCACGGCGATCGCGGCCAGGTCCGTGGCGACGAGGAGCGGTTGGGTGCCCATGCCCCGACGATCGGCCAGTCGGCTGTGAGCTCTCTTGGCGATTCCTTAAGCGACTTTGAGAAGTACAGAGGAAATACGGAGGCGAAATACGGAGGCGATACGGGGGAGGTAGGGATCAAGTCCGGGGAATTGAACGGCATTTACCGTACGTCCGCTGCTAGTGTCGCTCACTTGTGCGAAGGCGGGGGCCTTCGCAGGGAGGGAAACTCACGTGGGCAGATTCGCCCTGTCGCGCGGCCGTCTCGCGGCCGCGGTCTCCTCGGTGGCACTCGCGGTCGCGGGCGGCGCGGTGCTTCCGTCACCGGCCGTCGCCGCGCCGGCCGTTCCGTGGACGGCGCCCACCGCCATCACCGGAACCGATGTCGACACCTCCGTGGAGGACGTCGTCACCGCGGCCGACGGCTCCGCCGTCGCGATCTGGGAACAGTTCGCGAGGCCCGGCGCCCGCGAACGCAAGCTGTACGCCGCCGTCCGCCCGGCCGGCACCGACACCTGGGGCGCGCCCGCCCTGCTGGCGACCACCCCCACCGAGGCCGGCACCACCACACTGCACGCCTCCGCCGACGGCACCGTCACCGCGCTGTGGACCGAGATGCCGGGCGAGACCTCACCCGGTTCGGGCCCCTTCAACCTGCGGGTCGTCAGCTCGGTCCTCGCGGCCGACAGGTCCGGCTGGTCCGCGCCGGTCGAACTCGTCGGCACCGACGCCGCCTGGGGAGACGCGGGCATCGATCTCGCCGAGGGCCCCGACGGCACGCTCACCGCGGTCTGGTCCACCCGGAAGGACTCCGGCGCCCTGAACGAGGTGTACGCCGCGACCCGCTCCGCCGACGGCACCTGGTCCGCGCCCGCACAGCTCAGCACCGCCGAGGCCGACGGCGCCGACATGGCGGCGAACCCGAGCGCCGCCGTCACCTCCGACGGCACGACCGTCGTCGTCTACAAGCAGTGGGACGGCCCGTCCGCGTCCCTGCGCGCGGTCTCCCGCGCGGCCGGCGCCACCGGCTGGAGCGCTCCCGTCGCCGCGACCGGCAGCTACCAGTCGGTGGGCGACCCCGAGGTCACGGCCGCCGGTGACGGCTCCCTGACCGTCGCCTTCCCCGGCACCGACCCCTCCGAGGACACGTCCCTCCTCACCGCTGTCCGCTCCGCCGCCGGCGCCTGGGCCGCGCCCGAGACCGTGACCGCCACGGACGATCTCGCCGGGACCCCCGAGCCGCTCATCGCCCCCGACGGCGACGTCACCCTCGTCTGGGTCGACTACACGACCACCTTCAGCACCCGCGCCGCCACCCGCGAGGCCGACACCGGCGTCTGGTCGGCCCCGCGGACCCTGTCCACGGCGTACGTCTCCGAGCAGTGGGACGCCGCCGTGGCCGCCGACGGCACCGTGCACGCCCTGTGGTCCCAGTCGGGCGGCGGCGGACGCGCGCTGCTGGAGTCCGTCCGCAGCGACGGCACGTGGAGCGCGCCCACCCAGCTGCCGGGCTCGGCGAACGCCTTCGTCCGCGGCCAGGTGTCCGTCGGCGCGGACGGCGAAGCCACCGCCGTCTGGACCGGCAACGCCGGCAGCAGCAGCGTGGGCCGGCTGTACGGCGCCAGGACCGCCTGGCCGGAGCTCGCCGTGAGCGGTTCCACCGTCCCGGCGACGGCCCCGCTCAAGGGCACGACCACCACCAGCGGGGCCTGGACGCCCACCTGGCAGCTCAGCCGGCCGGCCGTGTCCTGGTCGGTGACGCTCACCGACCGGCTGGGCGGGACCGTCCGCACACTCACCGGCACACCGGACGGCCTGACGGCCGCGGCAAGCTGGAACGGCCGTACGACCACGGGGGGTTACGCCCCCAACGGACCGCTGGCCTGGACCCTGCGGGCCACCCAGGAAGGCGCGTCCGCCGCCGTGAAGCTGGCCTCGGGAACCGTCACCGTCACCGGTGGCGCGGCCGTCGCCCACGACCTCGGCGGCGCCTCGGCCACCCCCGACGGCACCGGCGACCTGCTCACCCTCACCGCCTCGGGCGCGCTGTCCTACCAGTACGGCACCGGCGGCGGGAGCTTCTCCGGCAAGGCCACCGGCACCGGCTGGCCCACCACGGTCACGGCGGTCCCGGTCGGCGATCTGAGCGGCGACCGCTGCAACGACGTGCTGGTCCGGCTGAGCAGCGGCGCGGCGCGCCTGTACAAGCCGGCCTGCGGCGCCGCCCTGAAGCCGTCGACGTCGTACACCACCCTCGCGAGCAGCGGCTGGAAGCAGTACGACGTCCTGACCGCCCCCGGTGACGTCACCAAGGACGGCCGCCCCGACCTGATCGCCCGCAACGCCGCCACCGGCGCGGTCTACCTCTACAAGGGCACGAGCGCCGGGAAGCTGTCGGCGCGGGTGAAGCTGTACGACAACTGGAAGACGTACAAGAAGGTCGTCGGCGCCGGGGACCTCGACGGGGACGGCATCGGAGACCTGATCGCCCAGGACAAGTCCAACAACCTCTACCGCTACTACGGCAAGGGCAACGGCACCTTCTCCGCCCGCGTGAAGCTGTTCGCGAACTGGGGCGCCTCCTACAACGCCGTCGTCGGCGTGGGCGACCTCAACCGGGACGGACGGGCCGACCTCGTCGCCCGCGACACCGCCGGGAAGCTGTACCGGCAGTACGGGGACGGCAAGGGCTCCTTCGGGGCGCGGGCGCTGATCGGGTCGGGCTGGGGCGGATACAGGACGCTCTCCTGACGTCTCCCGCTTCTGACGTCTCCCGCTTCTGACGTCTCCCTCTTCGACGCCGGCACGTGACAGGGCGTCACCCGGCCGGGTAGTCCGCGCAGGACAACCCGGCCGGGCCGTGCTCCGCTGGACGTGTGCAGCTGCTCCCCGTGCCCGTCCGCCGGCTCGCCGCCTGGTGTGCGGTGATCCTGCTCGTCGCGGGCGTGGCGTACGTCGGGATCCGGCTGTGCGCCACGTTCCGTACGGCCGTCACGCCGGTGCTGCTCGCGCTGCTCGGGACCGCGCTGCTGCGGCCCCTGTACAAGCGGCTGGTGAAGGCGCGGATGCCGCGGTCGATGGCGGCGGCGCTGACCTGTGTGGCCGTCGTCGCGGTCGTCGGCGGCGCGGTGTACGTGGTGGTCGCCGCGCTGATCGACACCGGCGACCAGATCGTCGCCTCCCTGAAGGACGCGGCGAACAGCGTCGCCGAGCACTTCGGGGCGGCCGGGACCTCGCTGGACGACCTCGCCTCCAACGCCGGTGACCTGCTGACCAAGTTCGGCGGGACGGCCGCCTCCAATGTGATCAGCGGGGTCAGCGTGGTCGGCGAGACCATCGCCATGGCCGTCCTCGCCCTGCTGCTGGTCTTCTTCTTCCTGCGGGACTCCGACCGCGCCGCCGGCGCCCTGCGCTCGGTGGCGCCGGGCGGCACCGGGGACACCCTGGAGGCGATGAGCCGACGGGCCTTCGCGGCCGTGGAGGGCTTCATGCGGGGGACCACGCTCATCGCCCTCATCGACGCCCTGTGCATCACCGTCGGGCTGATCGTCCTCGACGTCCCGGGCGCCCCCGGCCTCGGGGCCCTCGTCTTCGTCGGCGCCTACATCCCCTACCTCGGCGCCTTCATCTCGGGCGCGGTCGCCGTCCTCGTCGCGCTCGCCGACCGGGGGTTCGTCATCGCGCTGTGGGCGCTCGGCGTCGTCCTCGCCGTGCAGGTCCTGGAGGGCCATGTCCTGCAGCCCGCCATCCAGAGCCGCACCGTCCAGATGCACCCCGCCGCCGTCATGCTCGCCATCACCGCCGGCGCCTCCGTGGCCGGCATCCTCGGCATGCTCCTCGCGGTGCCCCTGACGGCGGCGGGTTTCGGGGTGCTCAGCGAGCTGCGGACGCGTTACGGCGCTCCGGGGCCGTCGGAGCCGCCCGCACCGCCCGCGCCGTCGGCCTCGTAGAGCTCGAACCAGATCGTCTTGCCCTCGCCGCGCGGGGCCACCCCCCAGGTGTCCGCGAGGAGTTCGATGAGGACCAGGCCCCGGCCGGAGGAGGCGAGTTCACCGGGGCGACGGCGGTGCGGGAGGTCGTCGCCGGCGTCGGTGACCTCGATCCGGATACGGCGCGCGCCTGGGGCGCCGGTGACCTCGGCGACCAGCAGCGCGTCGGCGTCGGTGTGGACGAGGACGTTGGTGAGGGTCTCCGACAGCAGAAGGACGGCGGAGTCGATCTGGTCGGCGCTCGGCCAGTCGTGGAGCAGCTCGCGCAGCTGCTGGCGGCCCACCGCGATCCGTTCGGGTTCGGCCTGGGCGACGGTCAGCATGGTGCGGCGGACGGGGGTGCGGACGGGGGTGGCCGCCGGGCCGCAGGCCGCGCCACCGTGGCGGCACAGGAGCAGGACGGCGATGTCGTCGCCGCGGCGGTCGGCGAGCGGGCCGGGGGTGTGGTGGGAGGACGGGCCGTGCACGGCCTGGACGAGCGCGTCGGCCATTTCCTCCAGGTCGCCCTCGTGGCCCTCCAGGATCGCGCGGACGCGGCTCCAGCCGCTGTCGAGGTCGTGGCCGCCCGTCTCCAGCAGGCCGTCGGTGCACAGCATCAGCTGCTCGCCGGGCTCCAGGGCCAGCCGGGTGGTGGGGTAGTCGGCGGCCGGATCGATGCCGAGGGGCAGACCGCCGGCTGTGGCGCGGACCAGGACGGTGCCGTCGGCCATCCGCACGGCCGGGTCGAGATGCCCGGCCCGGGCCGTCTCCAGCACCCCGGTCACCGGGTCGACCTCGATGTACAGGCAGGTCGCGAACCGCAGGTCGGTGTCGTGGCCGGCCTGGTTGATGCCGTGCAGGAAGCCGGAGGCGCGGGCGAGGACGGCGTCGGGGCGGTGGCCCTCGGCGGCGTAGGCGCGCAGGGCGATCCGGAGCTGGCCCATGAGCCCGGCGGCCCGCACGTCGTGCCCCTGGACGTCCCCGATGACCAGCGCGAACCTCCCGGAGGGCAGCGGGATCATGTCGTACCAGTCGCCGCCGACCTGGAGGCCGCCGCCGGTCGGTATGTAGCGGGCGGCCAGGGTCATGCCCGGTATCTCGGGGCCGAGCGTGGGCAGCATCGAGCGCTGGAGGCCGTCGGTCAGCTCCCGCTGGGTCTCGGCGGCGCCCGCGCGGGTGAGGGCCTGGGCGAGCATCCGGGCGACGGTGGTGAGGACGGACCGCTCGTCCGGGGTGAAGGCCACGGGGTGGGTGAAGGCGGCCATCCAGGCGCCCATCGTGCGCCCGGCCACCGTCAGCGGCACGAACGCCCACGACTCCCGGCCGAAGTGCGCGGCCATCGGCCAGGTGAGGGGGTAGCGCTCCTTGTACTGCCCGGGCGAGGAGAGGTACACGGCCCGGCCGGTGCGGACGACCTCGGCGGCCGGGTAGTCCGTCTCCACCGGCATATGGGTGAAGGGTCCCTCGTCGCCGGGCTGCTGCCCGTGATGGCCGATGATCGTCAGCCGGTCCCCGTCGACCCCGAAGACGGCGAGCCCGTCCGGCGAGAACCCCGGCATCGCCAGGCCCGCCGCGACCCGCAGCACCTCCTCCGTGGACCGCGCCTCCGCCAGCGCCCGGCCCGCGTCCAGCAAAAACGCCTCCCGTGAGCGCCGCCAGTCACCGGTGACGGCGGTACGCCCGGCGGGGGTGCCGGGCCGGGGCTCGGTGACCTCCTGGAGAGTGCCGATCAGCTCGTACGCCCGCTTCTCGGGGTCGTACGACGGCTTGGAGCGGCTGCGGACCACCCGTACGACCCGCCCCTGCTCGTCCATGATCCGGATCCGCACCTCGGCGAGGGTGCCCTCGGCGACGGCGAGCTGGACCACTCCGGTGATCTCGTTCCAGTCGACGGGGTGCAGCCGGGCCCGGGTCTGGGCCTCGCTGAGGACCGTCCCCTCCGGGGGCAGCCCGAGCAGCCGGGCGGCCTCGGCGTCGACCGTGACCTGCCCGGTGGCCGTGCTCCAGTGCCACAGACCGGTCGCGAGGGAGGCGAGAACCTCTCCCACGGCGGGCAGGGGTTCGCCAGCGCGCATTGCCCCACTCTAAGAAGACGGCGTCGAAAGGTGCCACCGATGAGCGGATCGAAAGCCGAGGCCGATCACCACCGGCACTATTGAGGGGAGGCGATCTTGGGCTGCCCGGTACCCTGGGGTTTGTTTCACGTGAAACGTGCCCCCTATCCACGAAGGCTGGATGAACGACGATGCATCGGTACAGGTCCCACACCTGCGGCGAGCTCCGCTCCTCTGACGTCGGCACCGACGTCCGGCTGAGTGGCTGGCTGCACAATCGGCGCGACCTGGGCGGCATCCTCTTCATCGATCTGCGCGACCACTACGGCATCACGCAGCTCCTCGCCCGTCCGGGCACGCCCGCGTACGAGGCCCTGGACAAGGTGACCAAGGAGTCGACGGTCCGCGTCGACGGCAAGGTCGTCTCGCGCGGCGCCGAGAACGTGAACCCGGACCTGCCCACCGGTGAGGTCGAGGTCGAGGTCGGCGAGGTCGAGCTGCTCGGCGCCGCCCAGCCGCTGCCCTTCACGATCAACACCGAGGACGGGGTCAACGAGGAGCGGCGTCTGGAGTACCGCTTCCTGGACCTGCGCCGCGAGCGCATGCACCGCAACATCATGCTGCGTACGGCGGTCATCTCGGCGATCCGGCACAAGATGACGGCGCTGGGCTTCAACGAGATGGCGACCCCGATCCTGTCGGCGACCTCCCCCGAGGGCGCCCGTGACTTCGTGGTCCCCTCCCGGCTGAACCCGGGCAAGTTCTACGCGCTCCCGCAGGCGCCGCAGCAGTTCAAGCAGCTGCTGATGATCTCCGGCTTCGACCGCTACTTCCAGATCGCGCCCTGTTTCCGTGACGAGGACGCGCGCGCGGACCGTTCGCCGGGCGAGTTCTACCAGCTCGACGTCGAGATGAGCTTCGTCGAGCAGGAGGACGTCTTCCGTCCGATCGAGCAGCTGATGACCGAGCTGTTCGAGGAGTTCGGCGGCGGCCGCCATGTCACCTCCCCCTTCCCGCGGATCCCGTTCCGCGAGGCGATGCTGAAGTACGGCTCCGACAAGCCGGACCTGCGGGCCCAGCTGGAGCTGGTGGACATCACCGACGTCTTCGAGGGCTCGGAGTTCAAGGCCTTCGCGGGCAAGCACGTGCGCGCGCTTCCGGTGCCGGACGTCTCCGCCCAGCCCCGGAAGTTCTTCGACCAGCTCGGTGACTTCGCCGTCACGCTGGGCGCGAAGGGCCTGGCCTGGGTGCGCGTCGGCGAGGACGGCACGCTGTCCGGCCCGATCGCGAAGTTCCTCACCGAGGAGAACGTGGCGGAGCTGACCAAGCGGCTCTCGCTGGCCCCCGGTCACGCGATCTTCTTCGGCGCGGGCGAGTTCGACGAGGTCTCGAAGATCATGGGCGCGGTGCGCGTCGAGGCCGCCAAGCGGGCCGGCCACTTCGAGGAGGGCGTCTTCCGCTTCTGCTGGATCGTCGACTTCCCGATGTACGAGAAGGACGAGGAGACCGGCGCGATCGACTTCTCGCACAACCCGTTCTCCATGCCGCAGGGCGGCCTCGAGGCCCTGCAGACCCAGGACCCGCTGGACATCCTGGGCTGGCAGTACGACATCGTCTGCAACGGCGTCGAGCTGTCCTCCGGCGCGATCCGGAACCACGAGCCGGAGATCATGCTGAAGGCGTTCGAGATCGCCGGCTACGACCGGGAGACCGTCGAGGAGAAGTTCGCGGGCATGCTGCGCGCGTTCCGCTTCGGCGCCCCGCCGCACGGTGGCATCGCGCCCGGCGTCGACCGCATCGTCATGCTCCTCGCGGACGAGCCGAACATCCGCGAGACGATCGCGTTCCCGCTCAACGGCAATGCCCAGGACCTGATGATGGGCGCGCCGACGGAGCTGGAGGAGGCCCGGCTGAAGGAGCTGCACCTGTCGGTGCGCAAGCCGCAGCCGAAGTAGGTCACGAAGCAAGTCACAGCGAAGAGGCGGGAAACCATGGTCGGTTTCCCGCCTCTTTTCGCATTTCGGTGGCCGAGGACTTCAGGTTTCTCAGGAACCCACAGTCGTCACCGAGGGTAAGAACAGCCTTCTTACCTACCGTCCGGGGCATGACGGGAAACACCGAAGAGAACCTGCCCGAGAACGAGAACAAGCCCGAGGGTCCCGCGCACAAGCGGAACATGACGCGCCGTAAGGTCGTCATCGCGGGCGGCGCGGCCGTGGTCGGCGTCGGCGCGGCCGGCGGGCTCGCCATGACCGCCTCCGCCGACGAGGCGTCGGACGCGACGGACACCGCCTCCGCGACCGCGTCGAGCACGGCGGAGACCTGTTACAAGCTCACCTCGGAGACCACCGAGGGGCCGTACTACATCGACGCGGACAAGCTCCGCCAGGACATCACCGAGGACAAGGAGGGCATCCCGCTGACCCTCAAGCTCAAGGTGATCGACTCCGAGACCTGCAAGCCGGTCGCGGGCGCGGCGGTGGACGTCTGGCACTGCGACGCGCTCGGCCTGTACTCGGGTTACGAGTCCTTCTCCCAGGGCGGCGGTACGGCCCCCACGGACGCGCCCACCGGCGAGCCCCCGTCCGGTGAGCCCACCGGCGAGCCCCCGTCCGGCGGCACCGGCGGCGGTGGCGGCCACGAGGAGCCCACCAGCGACACCCGCTATCTGCGCGGCACCTGGAAGACCGACAAGAAGGGCTGTGTCACCTTCACGACGATCTTCCCCGGCTGGTACCAGGGCCGCTGCGTCCACATCCACACCAAGGTCCACGTGGACGGCGAGTGGACCGACGCCGGCTACGAGGGCGGCCACGCCTGCCACACCGGCCAGTTCTTCTTCGAGGAGGCGGCCGTGCTCCTCACGGAGGAGGTCGACCCGTACTCGACGAGCACCACGACCCGCACCCTGCTCACCGAGGACACCATCTACGACCAGAGCGGCACCACGGGCGGCCTGCTCAAGCTGAAGTACAACAAGAACAACATCGCCAAGGGCGTGACCGCGTCCATCACGATGGGCGTCGCCCCCGACGAGACCAACGACGGCACCAGCTGATCACGGACCGTCCGTAGGTCGATTTCCGGCCCCCTTTCGCGTGGTGTGCGAAAGGGGGCCGTTTTCTCAGCTCTCTGACAGCCTTCACACCTAACTTCCATGCGCATGACAGCTGAGCACCAGGAACCCCAACTGACGCATGAGACAAGTGATCTGACGCGCCGTCGGGTCGTCGCGGTGGGCGCGGGCACGCTCGCCGTGGCGGGACTCGGCGGCGGCGCCCTCGCGGTCGACGCGGCGGCCGGCGAGAGAACCCCCGATCCGAAAGGCGGACCGGGCACCCTCCCGGAGGACTGCTACGTCCTCACCTCGGAGACGGTCGAGGGCCCCTACTACATCGACGCCGACAAGATCCGCCGGGATGTCACGGAGGACCGCGAGGGCATCCCCCTCCTCCTCGGCCTCAAGGTGATCGACTCCGAGACCTGCCGCCCCATCCGCGACGCGGCCGTCGACATCTGGCACTGCGACGCGGTGGGCGTCTACTCCGGCTACGAGGACATGGGCAACGGCGGAGGCGGCGGCGGTCCGGCCCCGACGGGCGAGCCCCCGACCGACGCGCCCACCGACGCCCCAACCGGAGCACCTCCCTCGGGCAACCCGGGCGGCCACCAGGAGCCCACGGACGACACCCGCTACCTCCGCGGCACCTGGCGCACCGACCGCCACGGCCACGTGTCCTTCAGGACGGTCTTCCCGGGCTGGTACCGGGGCCGCTGCGTCCACATCCACACCAAGGTCCATGTGGACGGCGAGTGGACCGACACCGGCTACGAGGGCGGCCACACCTGCCACACCGGCCAGTTCTTCTTCGACGAGGAGTCGGTGGTGGCCACGGAGACCGTGGAGCCGTACGCCTCGAACACGGCGGAGCGCACCCTGCTGACCGAGGACACGATCTACGACCAGAGCGGCGCGACGGGCGGCCTGCTCAGGCTCCGCTACGACAAGCGGGACATCTCCAGGGGCGTACGCGCGACGCTGACCGTAGGCGTCGACCCCGCCACCACCAACGACGGCCAGGGCACCCCGCCTCAGCCGAGCGCCTCGGCGTCTCCGTCGGCGACCTGACGCACTGTCCGTCCGGCCTGCTCCTTCCCTTGTTCCGCCCCTCTTGTCCACCCCCTTGGAAACCTCACCGGTGTCACACAGGAATCCCGGGGGGTGATCACAGCGCCCTGGCTTCTCATAGAGGAGGAGGGAGCCGACAGGGATCGGCGGACAAGGGAGGAACGGGCCATGATTTTCGCGATAGTGCTCTCGGTACTGCTGATCATCGGAGCGGCGGCCGGCGTCCTGGCCCAACGCCGCTCCCACCGCAACCGTCCCCCGTCCGACCTGGACGCGGAGGCGGAGGCCAACCACGCCCTCGTCCGCCTGACGGGCGGCCTGGTCCCACCGGACGCCCGCTCCTGGTCGACGGCGGCGGCGGAAGAGGTGGGCGAGACACTCACGAGGGCGGCGGAATGCCAGCGCGAGGCCCGCTCCCGCCTGGCGACGGCCCGTACGGCGGCGGAGTACGCGGAGGTGACCCGCTTGGCGGGGGAGGGCCTGAACCACCTCCGGGCGGCCCGAGCGGGCCTGGGCCTCGACCCGGCCCCTGCTCTGGCGACTACGTCTCGCTAGAACCGGGCGACGCCGAACCCGCCCGTTCGGCCCGGACCAGTTCTCTCCAGTCCGCGACGAAGAGGGACATGTCCAGCCACTGGGCGAGGGTCTTCAGGTCGGTGCGGGTGGTGATGTACCAATGGCCTTCGTCGGCCACGGGGACATCACGTTCCTCCAGCACCCGAAGGATCGCCGTGGCCCACCCCTCGGCGTAGCCCTTGGCCCATCCGTCGGCCTGGTCGTCGCTCCACCTGTTGAGCTGGGAGAGTAGATCGGTCAGTTCCTTGAGCGTCATGGCTCCCCGCTGACCTGCCTCCTTCCACACCGTGCAGAGGCCGTGCACCGACTTGACCGGATTCACCCCGAGGGAAATCTCAATCATCGCCAGCTGAATCTGCCGGGCGACCAATGACTCCTCGTCCGCGTTCATGGCGCCGTCTCGTCCTCCGCGGACTCGGCGAACAACTCCTCCGCTGCGGTGGCCGTCAGGGAACGGTCGAACCAGAGGGTGAGGGTGTCGAGGTCGGAGCAGGAGGTGATGCGGTCGTGGATGCTTTCGGGGACGTCGATGCCTCGCTTGTCCAGGACGCGGAGGATCAGCGCGGCCCGGTCCTTGGTCTGGCCTTCGGCCTTCCCCTCCAGATAGGTCTCCTCGAACATCGTCCTGTGGCCCGGGAAGTGAGTCTTCATCAGCGTTCTCCATTTCTCCTTGACCGGAGTGTTCTCCAGGCCGACTTCGACCACTTCGAGCCAGTACCCCGTGATGTCAGGGTCGAAGGAGACCAAGCCACGGATTACCGCTTCCAGTATGGCGGGCGCTTTCCGGCTTTCGCAGTGAACGATGGCCGAGAGTGCCGCCAGCGCCGGGTTGCGAACGACCATCGCCTCGTCGGTCATCTCGGGGACGGTGTCCGGCCCCAGGACGAACGGACGGGTCATTTGTGTCGTCCACGCCCCCACGGCGCACTCGAACGGTCCGGCTGCCCAGGCCGCCGTGGGCCGGTCCTTGCAGACCGCCACCAGCAGCACCGGCATGTCGTACTTGGCGCGCAGATACGCGACGTAGTACGCCCAGCTCTTCCCCTTCTCGGCGTGCTTCTTCGTCTGCGCCTCGATGGCGAGCAGAAAGCTCTCACCCATCTCCGGTTCGAACTTGAGCACGGTGTCGACCCGGCGTTCCAGCGGACGGATCTCTGTGGTGTCCGGCGAGAGGGGGCGGACATCCGACTTCGTCGGCGGCGGAATTCCCAACGACTCGAAGACGGGTGCGAGGGCCTCCGGATGTTCCTGGAAAAGCCGGTGGGAGGCCTCGTGGGTGGGTGTGACCATGTGCGCAACCTAGGTCGATCAAGAAGCCGTTTGTCGGGCGAATTCAGTACGTTCACTCTTTCGAGGAACGAAGGAACGTTCACGCCGCGGTGCTGATCAGGTCGCACCAGATGTATTTGCCGCCACCGACGATGCTTTGGTGATCCGGCCGCTGTACCCAGCCCCAACGGTCCGAACAGTCCCGTACGAGCGCCAGCCCGCGGCCCGTCTCCGCGTCCCAGTGCGCGTCTCGGGAGAGGCGCGGCGGATTCGGGTCGTTGTCCCAGACGCCGATGCGGAGGGTGCGGTGTTCCGCGCGGAGCTTTATGGCGGCGGGGCCCTTGGTGTGCTGCACGGCGTTGGTGATCAGCTCTGTGGCCAGTAGTTCGGCGACTTCGGTGAGGTGGGGGAAGCCATGGGCGGCGAGGACCGCACGGAGTGTCTGTCGGCAGATACGGACGGCTCGGGGGTCGTTGGGGATGTAGAGGATGTACTCCCAGATGTCGGGGGCGACTTCGGATTCGGGCATGGGTGAGTCCTGTTCGGTGAGGGTGAGGGGGAGTGGGACCAGTGGCTCCGTCGCCGCCGTCATGGCATGACGGGGCGGTGCGCTTCCGGTTCCCGGTTTCGCAGGGTGTGCGGCGCGTCACTGACGGTAGAAGGAAAATTTAGCCTCGCGCAACCCGTTGTCGTACTCTGGTCACTCGATGTAATGGATGCGGGAGGCTCGGTGCCACGGAAACACGCGACGGTCCGACAGGAGCGGCTGGGCCGTGAACTGCGCAGACTGCGCGAGGCGGCAGGCCTGTCGGCCCGTGAGGCGGCCCAGGCACTGGGCACGATCTCGGTGACGATGAGCCGGACCGAGTCGGGCCTGATGGGGATCAGTGAGGCGCGCGTCCGACGTATGGCGACCCAATACGGCTGCACCGACAGCGAGTTGATCGACGCTCTCGTAGAGATCGCAACGGACTCGACCCGAGGGTGGTGGGAGGAGTACCGCGAGGTCCTCGGCCCGAGATTCCTCGACCTGGCAGAACTCGAACACCACGCGTGCTCACTTCAGGTGATCGCAACTGCCCACGTTCCGGGGCTCCTTCAGACAGAGGACTATGCGCGAGCGGTGTTCCGGTACTGGGTTCCCGAACTACCGGAAAGCGAGCAGGAGCTGCGGGTCGCCTACCGTGTGCGCCGCCAGCGAATCCTCTCCCGGGAGAGCGCGGCCCCGTACGTGGCGATCCTGCATGAGTCCGTGCTGCGCACCCGGGTTGCGGATCGCCGGGTTGCCCGTACCCAACTCGAAGAACTGCTCCGCAGGTCGGAGCACCCACGGGTCTGCATCCGGGTCGTCCCCTTCGACACCGACGGGTTCGGCGGAGCAAGCTCCTCGTTGGTGTACGCGGGCGGTCGCGTGCCCTCGCTGGACACCGTGCAGCGGGACACGCCGTACGGCTCGGCCTTCCTGGACGCTGCCGCTCAACTCCATGCGATGCGAACGCTCTTCCGTAAGGTGGAGTCGGCGTCCCTCGATGCTGCTCGGTCGCGGGACTTCATCCATCGTCTGGCGAAGGAGTTGTAGGCCGTGATCCAGTGGCAGAAGTCCACGTACTCCGGCGGCGCGGACGGCAACGAGTGCGTCGAGATCGCTTCCTCCGAAGGCGATTTCCTCCTCCGCGAAAGCGACGCCCCGGCGCGAATACTCCCTCTCACGCCAACCACCCTCTCCGCCCTCCTCACCCATCTCCACCCCGACCGTCCCTGAAGTCCCCCGGAATCTCCTCGCAAGCCTCCCGCCAAACCGCCGGCACGGCCCCCGTCCCGGTGCGCGCCGCGACCACGCCCCCCGCTATCGCGCAGGTCGTGTCCCGGTCCCCCCACCCTCCGACCGTCTGCCACAGCGCCTCCGTCAGGTCGTCCAGGTGACCGGCCGCCGACCACAGGGCGAAGGGGACCGTGTCCTGGGCCGAGAGCTGGGTGCCCGAGCCCAGGACCGACACCGCGTGTCGTATCGACGTCCGCTCCGGGAAGTCCGCGGCCACCGACAGGCGCGAGCGGACCTCGCTGTCCGGCACGTACCGGGCGACCTCCCGCAGGAACTCGGCGCGCTGCGGCGCCTCCTCCTCCGCGGAGGCCGCCGCCAGTGACGCGGCCACCGCCACCGCGACCGCTCCGGCGGTGGCCTCACGGTTGGCGTGGGTAGTCAGCGCCGACAGAAAGGCCAGCCGGGCCGCGAGCGCGGGCCGGTCGTGGAACCACGCCCCCAGCGGAGCCACCCGCATCGCCGCCCCGTTCCCGTGCGAACCCTGCCCGCCGAAGGCGCCCGTGGTCACCTCCCGCCAGTACTCGCCCTCCCCGATCCGGCGCAGCACCCCGTGCATCGACGGGCCGTACCCCCGGTCCGGGTCACGCTCGTACGCGGCGGCGAACTCCCGCGCCAACTCGTCCTCCAGGACCTCCCCGTGCTCCGCCAGGTGCGCGCACAGGACGAAGGCCATCGCCGAGTCGTCCGTCCACGGCCAAGGGGCCGGGCGCAGCTCCCGCGCCGCCCAGAGCCCCTCCCTGTCCTCCTCCGACCGCAGGAACCAGCCGTCCCCGAACGCGTCCCCCAGCACCAGCCCCTCCAGGCTCCTGGTCATCAGGCCCCTGCGCACGGCGTTCACCGCGTCCCCTCCCCGTCCGAAAACAGCATCCTCGTGCGCCTTCGGTCACCTGTCACCACCTTTTGTGGCGAGCCGATCCACAGCCGAGGGCCCCGCCCAGCAGAGCTGGACGGGGCCCTCGGTGTCCGGGTCGGCCAGGGCTCACGCCTCCTCCGGCCCCGCCTCCGTCATCCCGTGCACCGCCGGGATGGTCCCGAGGCGGCCCTTCTGGAAGTCCTCGAACGCCTGCATCAGTTCGTCCTTGGTGTTCATGACGAACGGACCGTAGTGCGCCATGGGCTCGCGGATCGGCCGGCCGCCGAGCAGCACGACCTCCATGTCCGGCGTGTTCGAGTCCTGCTTCTCGTCCGCGCGGACGGTCAGCGAACCACCGGCCCCGAAGACCGCGGTCTGACCCAGGTGGATCGGGCGGCGTTCGGCGCCGACCGAGCCCTTGCCCGCCAGGACGTACGCCAGGCCGTTGAAGTCCTCCCGCCAGGGGAGGGTGAGCTCGGCGCCCGGGGCGAGCGTCGCGTGGATCATCGTGATCGGTGTGTGCGTGATGCCGGGGCCCGCGTGGCCGTCCAGCTCACCCGCGATGACCCTGAGCAGCGCGCCGCCGTCCGGGGTGGTCAGGAGCTGCACGTGGCCGCCGCGGATGTCCTGGTAGCGCGGCGCCATCATCTTGTCCTTGGCCGGGAGGTTCACCCACAGCTGGAGGCCGTGGAAGAGGCCGCCGGACATGACGAGGTGCTCCGGCGGCGCCTCGATGTGGAGGAGGCCCGAGCCGGCCGTCATCCACTGGGTGTCGCCGTTGGTGATGGTGCCGCCGCCGCCCTGGCTGTCCTGGTGGTCGAAGATGCCGTCGATGATGTAGGTGACGGTCTCGAAGCCGCGGTGCGGGTGCCAGGGGGTGCCCTTGGGCTCGCCCGGCGCGTAGTCCACCTCGCCCATCTGGTCCATCATGATGAACGGGTCGAGGTGACGGTAGTGGATCCCCGCGAACGCCCGGCGCACCGGGAAGCCCTCGCCCTCGAAGCCGCTCGGCGCGGTCGTGACGCCGAGCACGGGACGCGCCACGGCCTCGGCCGACGCGGCGACACGCGGCAGCGTCAGCGGGTTCTCGACGGTCACTGCAGGCATGGTCCCCTACCTCCTTGGGCGATGTGCGGCCCAGTTTAGTTGAGCGTTGAACTTTCTGCCAGCCCCAACGACGAAAGCCCGGAGGACATTCCCTCCGGGCTCCGCCGTCCCCCGAACGAGGGATCAGTTGCTGAAGTACAGGTACTTCCAGGTGCCGTACGTCGTCGAGTTCACGCTGTCGCCGGACGAGCCGTTGACGTACACCGAGCGCATCCGGGCCCGGATGCCCGACTCACCGGGTGCCCCGAGAGTGACGGCCGACTTCCCGTTCGCGCCGACGGGGAAGTACTCCGAGTCCGCCGAGTACCACGAACCCTGGTAGTAGACCTGGAGGTCGAAGCGCTGCTGACGGCCCGGGTAGTAGGTCATCGTCGTGGTGAGCAGCGGGTCGGTGTTCTTGTGGAACCAGTAGTACGACGTCGAGCCGATCTTCGCCGTCCTGTAGTGCTTGGAGACGGCGGTGGAGATCTTGACCCGTGCGTAGGCCGTGGACTTCACGGTCTTCGGGTTGTAGCGGGAGTCGCCCGTGAAGACCGCGGTGACGGTCGTGTCGCGGGTCATGTCGACCCAGGCGGCGATGTCGCCGTGGGAGTTGACCGTCCCCTTCTTGATCAGCTTCTTCGGCTTGTCGCCGCCGAAGGGGTCCGCCCAGATCTCGACCGTGCGGTTCTTGTACGTCGAGCCGAGGTGCGCGGTGAACTTCACGTCGGCGCCGTAGTTGTACAGCTTGCCGTTGTTGTTCAGGGTCAGCGATGTCGCGGCGCGCGAGACCGCCACCTTGTCCGAGGCGGAGACCGCGATGTGCTCGGCGTCGCCCGCGTAGGTGACCTTGTAGGTGACCGTGCCGCCGGCCGGCGGGGTGTCCGTGAAGGAGTACGTGCCGTCCGCCTTGACCGTGACGGCGGCGAGCGCCTTGCCGCTCGGGCTGTCGAGGTCGGTGCGGGTGACGGAGAGCTTGACGCCCGCGGGCAGCGGGACCGTCGCCGAGAGCCTGCCGGTGACGGTGAGCTTCTTGGCGCGGGTCGCGGAGCTCGGGGCGTTGACCGTGAGCGTGGGCACGTTCAGCGTCGGCTGGGTGAGCGCCTTGAGCGTGAAGGTGCCGCTGCCCGGGACCAGCGCGAAGATCCGCGAGGAGTCCGGTGCCCAGCGCAGCGTGCCGGCGTTGTAGTCGGAGGAGGAGCCGACGGTGTAGGTGCGCAGCGGCGTCGTGGCGTTCGGCCGGTAGACCGCGACCTTGCCGGCGGCGACCTGGGCGACCAGCCCGTTCGGCGCGATGTCGGCGGCCCACGCGCCGGGGTAGGCGCCGGCCTTGGTGAACTTCCCGTCCGCCCACGCGTCCCGGTCGGTGCCGTTGACCAGCACCTCGTCGGCGCCCGGCACCAGGTCGATGTCCCCGATGCCGCTGTTCAGGGTGTAGTCGCCGTTGTACCAGGCGGTGGCCTTGGTGGTGGCGCCCGAGACGTCGACGACGGCCATGGAGTCGGTGGAGATCCCGGTCTCGCCGACGGCCAGCAGGCCCGGCCGGTTCGGGTCGGTGTCCAGCAGCGCCGGGCCCCAGATGCCGATCGAGGTGCCCTCGGTCGGGAACTGCGCCATCGCCACCGGGTCGGTGCCGCTCGCCGGGTCCACCGCCGGGTCGACGGAGCCGATGTCGCCGTCCCACTGGTCGCCGTACGAGAACCAGGCCTTGCCGCCGGCGAAGGCCAGGTGGCGCGGGCCGGTGTCGGTCGGGATCGCGTACGTGTGCCGGACGTCCAGCGTGGCCGGGTCGAGCGCGAGGATCTGGTGCGTGTTGGGCAGGGCCGCGTACAGGGTGCTGCCGTCGTCCGACAGGGCCAGGTCGCTGACGCTGCCGAAGCCGACGTTCAGGCCGACGAGGGTGCCGTTGTAGTCGGAGGCGAGGATCCGGCCGTTCGCCGCGTCGCCGACGAACACCCGCTGGAGCGCGCCGTCCACGACGAGACCGCCGGCGTTGGTGACGGTGGTGGTGGCGGCCGAGGCGGTCCCCGCCGCCACGACGCTCAGCGCCGCCGAGCTGAAGAGGACCGCGAGCGCCGTCGCGGCCGAAGTGCTGCGCATGCGCACAGTGATGAACCCCCAGTGAAAACCCGGGTTCGCCGGGTAGATGAGAGCGCCGCGCGGCACCCGACACGACCGCGGAAGAACGGTCACGCACGGGGCGCGGCTGCCTGGGGGCAGCCTATGGCATGCCTGTGACAACCGGGGAGGGATTATCCGCCGGGGGGGTGTCCGCTCAGCCGTACATCCTGCGCATCGCGAACTCCACCATCTGCTCGACCGCCTTCGCGTCGAACACCATGCGGTGTTCGCCCTCCATGTCGACGACGAAGCCGTAGCCGGTGGGGAGGAGGTCGATGACCTCGGCGCCGGTGATGACGAAGTACTTGGACTCCTTGCCCGCGTACCGGCGCAGCTCCTTCAGCGAGGTGAACATCGGGATCACCGGCTGCTGGGTGTTGTGCAGGGCGAGGAAGCCGGGGTTGTCGCCGCGCGGGCAGTAGACCTTGGAGGTCGCGAAGACCTGCTGGAAGTCCTCCGCGGCCATCTGTCCCGTGGTGAAGGCCCGGACCGCGTCCGCGAGGGAGGGCGGGGACGGCTCGGGGTACAGGGGCGGCTGCTGCCCGTAGCCGCCCGCCATCGGCTGCTGCGGCGGCTGGGCGTACTGCTGCTGGGCGCCCATGTTCTGCTCGTAGCCGTACATGGGCGCAAGCGTACCGAGACCGCCCGGCCGGTGGGGCGGTACGGGTGCCCCGGGAAATCGACAGCGACTCGACAGCGGCCGGGCGGGTCTCCGACGGCCGACCGCTCGTAGCCTCGGCGGCATGCAGGAGCACGAGCAGCACGAGCACGACCGGGGCCTGTCCTACGACCTTCCCGTCCTCGCCCGCCGCCGCATGATCCGGCTGATGGCGGGGGCGGGCCTGATCCCGCTGGCGGGATGCAGCGCGGGGACGGACGAAGGGACCTCAGCCGCCTCTTCCTCGCCGGGCACGGCCTCCGCCCCGGACGCCGCGTGCGTGACCGTCCCCGAGGAGACGGCCGGCCCGTACCCCGGCGACGGCTCGAACGGGGTGAACGTCCTCAAGGAGAGCGGTGTCGTACGCAGCGACATCACCTCCAGCTTCGGCGACTCGGCGGGCGGCACCGCCGAGGGCATGCCGCTGACCGTCACCCTCACGGTCGTGGACGCGGCCTCCGGCTGCGGCACCCCGAAGCAGGGCGCCGCCGTCTATCTGTGGCACTGCGACCGGGCGGGCGGCTACTCCCTGTACACGGAAGGGGTCACGGAGGAGAACTACCTGCGGGGCGTCCAGGAGG
The DNA here is from genome assembly GCF_040630255.1 of Streptomyces sp. NPDC005820. Classification (NCBI taxonomy): domain Bacteria; kingdom Bacillati; phylum Actinomycetota; class Actinomycetes; order Kitasatosporales; family Streptomycetaceae; genus Streptomyces; species Streptomyces sp. NPDC005820. The sequence continues at coordinate 203,659 of NZ_JBEXXE010000010.1, read as the reverse complement.
CCGACGAGCGGGGACGGGTCACCTTCACCAGCATCTTCCCGGGCTGCTACACCGGCCGCTGGCCGCACATCCACTTCGAGGTCTACGGCGGCCTGGCGGACGCCACCGCGGCCACCGCGATCACCAACACCTCGCAGCTCGCGTTCCCGAAGGAGGTGTGCGACACGGTGTACGCCACCGAGGGCTACGAGCAGAGCGTGACCAACCTCGGACGGCTCTCCCTGGAGACCGACGGCATCTTCCGCGACGGCTACGAGCACCAGCTGGCGGCCGTGGAGGGGAGCGTGGAGAAGGGGTACACGGCGACGCTCACGGTCGCGGTGTGAACCGTCACAGATGACCGGATCGGGGTTGCGGCTTATTACCGGCGGGTAGCATCATCGGTGCTACTAGTTGGTAAGTGAACTGGCGCGAGGATCAAGTGCCTCGCCGATCTCTCTACGGAGCCGTCGCCATGGGGCACTACAAGTCGAATCTCCGCGACATCGAGTTCAACCTCTTCGAAGTACTGGGACGCGACAAGCTGTACGGCACCGGCCCGTTCGAGGAGATGGACACCGAGACCGCGAAGAGCATCCTCGAGGAGCTCACCCGCCTCGCCGAGAACGAGCTGGCGGAGTCCTTCGCCGACGCCGACCGCAACCCCCCGGTCTTCGACCCGGAGAGCAACACCGCGCCGGTCACGCCGTCCTTCAAGAAGTCGTACAAGGCCTTCATGGAGTCGGAGTACTGGCGCCTCGGCCTGCCCGAGGCGATCGGCGGCACCACCGCCCCGCCGTCCCTGATCTGGTCGTACGCGGAGCTGATCCTCGGCTCGAACCCGGCTGTGTGGATGTACTCCTCCGGCCCGGCGTTCGCCGGCATCCTCCACGACGAGGGCAACGACGTACAGAAGAAGATCGCCCAGATCGCCGTGGAGCGCACCTGGGGCTCCACCATGGTGCTCACCGAGCCCGACGCGGGCTCGGACGTGGGCGCCGGGCGCACCAAGGCGGTGCAGCAGGAGGACGGCTCCTGGCACATCGAGGGCGTGAAGCGGTTCATCACCTCCGGTGAGCACGACATGGAGGAGAACATCCTCCACTACGTCCTGGCCCGCCCCGAGGGCGCCGGCGCCGGCACCAAGGGGCTCTCCCTCTTCCTCGTCCCGAAGTACCTCTTCGACTTCGAGACCGGCGAGCTGGGCGAGCGCAACGGCGTCTACGCCACGAACGTCGAGCACAAGATGGGCCTCAAGGCCTCCAACACCTGCGAGATGACCTTCGGCGACCGGCACCCCGCCAAGGGCTGGCTGATCGGCGACAGGCACGACGGCATCCGCCAGATGTTCCGGATCATCGAGTTCGCCCGCATGATGGTCGGCACGAAGGCCATCTCCACGCTGTCGACGGGCTACCTGAACGCGCTGGAGTACGCCAAGGAGCGCGTCCAGGGTCCCGACCTCGCGAACTTCATGGACAAGAGCGCGCCCAAGGTCACCATCACCCACCACCCCGACGTGCGCCGCTCGCTGATCACGCAGAAGGCGTACGCCGAGGGCATGCGCGCGCTGGTGCTGTACACGGCGTCCGTGCAGGACGCCATCGCGGTGAAGGAGGCGGCCGGCGAGGACGCCAAGACCGAGCACGCCCTGAACGACCTGCTCCTGCCCATCGTCAAGGGCTACGGCTCCGAGAAGGGCTACGAGCAGCTCGCCCAGTCCCTGCAGACCTTCGGCGGCTCCGGCTTCCTGCAGGAGTACCCGATCGAGCAGTACATCCGCGACGCCAAGATCGACACCCTGTACGAGGGCACCACCGCGATCCAGGGCCAGGACTACTTCTTCCGCAAGATCGTCCGCAACCAGGGCGCCGCGCTGAACTCGCTCGCCGAGGACATCAAGAAGTTCCTGGCGCTCGGCACCGGCGGCGAGGAGCTGGCCGGCGCCCGCGAGCACCTCGCCAAGGCAGCCGTCGAGCTGGAGGCCATCGTCGGCCTGATGCTGACCGACCTCGCGGCCACCGAGCAGGACGTCAAGAACATCTACAAGGTGGGCCTGAACACCACGCGTCTGCTGCTCGCCTCCGGTGATGTGATCGTCGGCTACCTGCTGCTCAAGGGCGCCGCGATCGCCGCCGAGAAGCTGGAGACGGCCTCGTCGAAGGCGGTGTCGGCCAAGGACGTGTCGTTCTACACCGGCAAGATCGCGGCGGCGAAGTTCTTCGCGGCCAACGTCCTGCCCGGCGTCACCCTGGCCCGCAAGATCGCCGAGGGTGTCGAGCTGGACCTGATGGAGCTGGACGAGGCGGCTTTCTGACATTCCGACGTTCCGGGCCATCCCTGCCCGGGGACCGGCGCGGCATGCTAGAAATGCGGCCCCGGTCCCCCACCCGGTCCCCACTCCCCCCACGGGAGCCGCCGGGCAGGGCCGCCCTCCACACCGTCCTCACGAGGGCCCGTTCCCACGACCGGGAACGGGCCCTCGTACGTCGTTAAGGTGAACCCCATGAGCGAACCCCCCCGCTTCGACCGCGGCCACACCGACGACCTCATGTCCTTCCTCACGGTGAGCCCGTCGCCGTACCACGCCGTCGCGAACGCGGCCGCGCGCCTGGAGAAGGCGGGCTTCCGGCAGGTCGTCGAGACGGACGCCTGGGACGGGACGAGCGGCGGCAAGTACGTGCTGCGCGGTGGCGCGATCGTGGCCTGGTACGTCCCCGAGGGCGCCGCGCCGCACACCCCGTTCCGGATCGTCGGCGCCCACACCGACTCGCCGAACCTGCGCGTCAAGCCGCTGCCCGACACGGGCGCGCACGGCTGGCGGCAGATCGCCGTGGAGATCTACGGCGGACCGCTGCTCAACTCCTGGCTCGACCGCGACCTCGGCATCGCCGGCCGGCTCACCCTGCGGGACGGCTCGACCCGGCTGGTGAACGTGGGCCGCCCCCTGCTGCGAGTCCCCCAGCTCGCCATCCACCTCGACCGCGCGGTCAACAGCGACGGCCTCAAGCTCGACAAGCAGCGCCACCTCCAGCCGGTCTGGGGCCTCGGGCACGACGTGCGCGACGGCGACCTCATCGCCTTCCTGGAGGAGGAGTCGGGGATCCCCGCGGGCGAGGTCACCGGCTGGGACCTGATGACCCACTCCGTGGAACCGCCCGCCTACCTGGGCCGCGACCAGGAGCTGGTGGCCGGCCCGCGCATGGACAACCTGCTGTCCGTGCACGCCGGTACGGCGGCCCTGACCGCCGTCGCGACGAGCGGCGCCGAACCGCCGTACATCCCGGTGCTCGCCGCCTTCGACCACGAGGAGAACGGCTCGCAGTCCGACACCGGCGCCGACGGACCGCTGCTCGGCACCGTGCTGGAACGTTCCGTGCTGGCGCGCGGCGGATCGTACGAGGACCGGGCGAGAGCCTTCGCGGCCACGGTCTGCCTGTCCTCCGACACCGGGCACGCGGTCCACCCCAACTACGCGGAGCGGCACGACCCGACGCACCACCCGCGCATCAACGGCGGCCCCATCCTCAAGGTCAACGTCAACAACCGCTACGCCACCGACGGCACCGGCCGCGCGGTGTTCGCCGCCGCCTGCGAGCGGGCGGGCGTGCCGTTCCAGTCGTTCGTCTCCAACAACTCCATGCCCTGCGGCACGACCATCGGCCCCATCACCGCGGCCCGGCACGGGATCCGGACCGTCGACATCGGTGTGGCGATCCTGTCGATGCACAGCGCCCGGGAGTTGTGCGGCGACGCCGACCCGTATCTGCTGGCGAACGCGCTGGTGGCGTTCCTGGAGGGCTAGGGCCTGTCCGGCGGATCATGCCGCAGACGCGGCGCTCATGGGGCGCCGCCACTTTTCTGCGACTTAATCCGCCGGACAGGCCCTAGTTCACGAGCGAGGGGGTACCCGCAGGCGGTGGCCGGAAGGGCCGGCCGTGCTACAGGGGAGGCGACACTCATGGGCCTCGGCGGGTGCATCATCCTCATCGCCGTGGGAGCGATCCTGACCTTCGCGACCGACTGGGACATGCAGGGGGTCAACCTCGACCTGGTCGGCGTCATCCTGATGATCGTCGGGCTGATCGGTGTGACCACGTTCAGCGGCATCGCCCGGCGCCGACGCGTGGTGGTGCCGCCGCCCACCACCGTCATCGAGGACGACCGGCGCAGGGAACCCCCTTTCTGACACCTCATCACGAAGCGGACTCACAGGAAAAATTCAGACAAAAGTGAGCAGTCCGTTACTCGGGACAACTTGTCGGCTTGTAGTAATTTCGTGAAGCCTTCTGGGGAAAGAGGGGCTGGGGGGCCCGCCACTTCACACCTGGGGGTCCCGGCGTGCTCGACCTCGCGCCACCGAGCGGTCCGCGAGCGCAGGACGCACGCCGTCATGCGTCCCGTCGCGCCCACGCGGCCCCCGAGGAACCGGCCGAGCGCCCCCGACTCGCCGTCCTGATACCGGCGCACAACGAGGCGGACCGCATCGGCGCCGCCATCGACGGCCTGCGCGACCAGACCCGACGGCCCGACCTCGTCGTCGTGGTCTGCGACAACTGCACCGACGACACCGCCGAGACCGCCGTCGCCCACGGCGCCCAGGTCTTCCACACCCAGGGCAACACCCACAAGAAGGCCGGCGCCCTCAACCAGGCCATCGCCTGGATGCTGCCCCACCTCGACGACCGCGACCTGCTGCTCGTCCAGGACGCCGACACCGTCCTCGACCCCTGGTTCGCCGAGACCGCGCTCGGCACCTTCAACCGCAAGGTCGGCGCCGTCGGCGGAGTCTTCTACGGCGAGGAGGGCGGCGGCTTCCTCGGACTGCTCCAGCGCATGGAGTTCCACCGCTACGCCTGGGAACTGGAGCGCACCGGCGGCAAGGCCCAGGTCCTCACCGGCACCGGCACCATGTTCCGCGCCCGCGTCCTGCGCGAGGTGCGCGCCGCCCGCCGCGCCGGGGTCATCGGCGGCGGCACGAGCTACTACAGCCTCGCCTCGCTCACCGAGGACGACGAGATGACCAAGGCGGTCAAGACCCTCGGCTACCGGGCCATGGCCCCGGCCGGCTGCGCGGTCGTCACCGAGGTCATGCCCTCCCTCGGCAAGCTCTGGCACCAGCGGCTGCGCTGGCAGCGCGGCGCCCTGGAGAACCTGCGCGACTACGGCTGGACCAAGGTCACCGCCCGCTACTTCATGCAGCAGTTCCTGATGGGCTTCGGCGCGCTGTCCTTCCTGATCTACCTCACCTTCATGGTCAGCTTCACCACGCTGTACGGCTGGCCCGGCCTCTCGCCGTTCTGGACGGCGATCGGCCTGATCTTCGTGGTCGAGAAGACCGTCTCCGTACGCCGCGCGGGCCCGAAGGCCGTCCTGGTCGCCGCGCTGATGGTCCCGGAGATGCTCTACGACCTCTTCCAGCACGCCGTCTACTTCACCTCGCTGTGGGGCCTGATGCGCCGCAGCGAGGAGAAGTGGGTGGCGACCTGAGCCCTCCGGGCCCCTGAACCCACCCCCCTCCCCCTTGGAACCTCGCTAGGAGAAGCACGATGTACGGAAGAGTGATCGGCGCCGGAACCACGGGCGCCGGCGGCGCCACCCTGGCCGCCACCGGCCTGTGGATGAACAGCATGGCGCTGGTCGTCGCCGCCACCACCCTGGTCGCCGCGGGCGTCGCCCTGTTCAAGCTGGCCCCACGCTCCCGCCGCGGCTGAGCTCGGGGGCACGGAGTCGGAATCTGCGCTGAGCGGGAGAGGCGGGGTTCATGTGCCCAGGGTGCCATCCGTGGCTGCCGAGACTCTCGGCAGGCGCACTTCGGCCCAGCGGATCCGCACACGCTGTTCAGGAACAATCCGCTGACCTCGCCTGCCCTTGCTGATCTCCACACGATCAATCGCGAGTGACAACCGGTCGCGCCGGTCGTCGTTCGTCGCCCGGGACCACGCCTCCCGAAGGAGATCTCCGTCGAGCATCGGAGAGACGTCCACATGCGGCAATGGCAGCTTGTCGAGACCGCTGCGCAGGCCCACAATCCTATTCCGGAGCAGATCCGCGAGACGGTTGTAACGATCGACCGCCGCCACGCCGTCGAATTCTCCACGCACATATCGGGCGTCTTCGAGTTCCGCCAAACGGCCCTCCTCGTCATGAATTTCGGCAGTGATCGCGTCTCGCTTGGCGACCGTCTCCGGGTCAGCTCGACGAACCCATCGATCGATAATCGCCGTGAGCAGACGATCACCTGGTGCGAGCTTCGGGAGCTTGGTGAAAAAGCTCTCCGCCACATAGTCGTCCACAGCATCTGCCAAGGCCGACGCGCCAATGCATTGATTCCCCGCTCGACGTGCCATGCACTGATAGCTGTTGCCCACTCGATGCATACGGCGCCCACAACCCGGTACACCGCAGAACACAAGGCCCGTGAGAAGCGCGGTTCTTTCGGGCTTTGGTCGACGCTTGCCCGCGTGCACGAAGGTACGGGCCTCCAACTGTCGGATGATGCGGTCTCGCTCACCGACCGTGATGATCCCCTCTCCGATCTCCACTGTGTCGAGCGTCTCGGGATTTCGGTAAGGTCGAACCCGGCTCGTGTACTTCCGCTCGCCGCCTTCCGTCTCGACGCTCTCGGTTTCGGGCATGAGGCCTGCGAAAGCCGGGGAACGCAGAAGCTGCATGATGCTTGCCGCGTTCCACTGCCCACCACGCGGGGAGAGGATCTCGTATTCGTTGAGAAGGCGCGCGATCTTCACCAACGCCGTACCGGCCAGCGCCTCGTCCGCAATCAGACGCGCATAGACGGAGTGCTCGGAATCGTGCATGAGCTTCTTGGTGCTCTGGTCGACCTTGAGCCCATACGGAGGTCGGCCGCCGATCCACTGCCCCTTGGTACGCAGATATCGCTTCGCATTTACGACGCGCTCACCCAAGTTCTCGGCCTCCGCCTGGGCCAACTCGGCAAGCATCGCGACAACCACGCGCGCCGAGTCGTTCGAGGTGTCGAGCCCGTCCACGACTGATACGAGACGGCCCCCCGATGCCTCGATGTCGTCGAGCACCCTTCCGACCTGCCCCATACCCTTGCGCGACAGACGATCCAGCTTCCAGACGATCAGCGTGCCGACGACCCCTGCTGTGACCGCCGTAAGAGCAGTGACGAAGCCCTTGCGTTCGACAGTCTTGTAGCCGGAACGCCCGCGGTCTACGTGAACCCTACGGACCGTGAGGCCGTTCCGCTCAGCCCATGAACGGCAGTCGGCCTCCTGCCGTTCGATTGCGGTCTTGCCGTCCCGGTCCAGAGACAGGCGCAGATACAGATCACACATGGCGTCCTGGCGCATCTCCGTCATGATGTCGCCGCCCTGCGCCGTACCGGCAGGTCGAACCAGACCGCCTTGCCGTCCGGGCGTGTGGGACCGTCGTAGGGGAGGCCGGGCGCGTGGCCCCAGGAGCCCTCGGTCAGGGCGTCCACCATGTACAGCCCCCGGCCTCCACTCGCTCCGCTCTCCGGCGTCAGTTCCCTTATCACCGGTGGGTTCTCGTCCCCGTCGTACACCACGACGCGCAGCCGCTCGTCCTCCACAGCCAGCCAGAGCACGGTGCCGTCCCCGCCCTTCGCGTGCACGCACGCGTTGGTGACGAGTTCGGAGGTGCAGAGGATCGCGTCGTCGACGAGGGCGCGATCCAGTCTCAACGTGTGGAGGACGGTGGCGACGAAGTCGCGGGCGATGTGGGGGGAGGTGTCGAGGGGCGGACAGATGAGGGTGTAGGAGGGCATGGGGCATCGACTCCGTGGGGGGGGCGTGAGGGGCCGCGTTGCTGTCCGGCGCCCCGGGGTTCGGCCGGGGTGGCACTGCCAACGGGCGTTGGGCGTAGCGAATTTGCGGATGAGCGACCAAGTGGGCACCCTCCGTGAGTACGTTCCGACCATAGCGACTCAGCCTGATACGCCTCGACCGATCCGGAAAAGTACGACGAACGAGGAGAACTCCATGCCCCCAAGGGCCAACCCCACCGCACGACAAGGGCGTCTCGGCAGCGAACTGCGCAAGCTGCGCGAAGCCACTGCCATCGAGTCACGGGATGCCGCCTCGTTTCTGGGCGTGAATCAGACCCAGATCAGCCATATCGAATCCGGTCGATTCGGGATCAGTGAGCAGCGGCTGCGCAGACTGGCCGGGTTCTACGAGTGCGACGACAGCCAACTCGTCGACGCTCTGGTCGAGATGGCTACGTCGCGCCCCAAGGGCTGGTGGGAGGAGTACCGGGGCGCCATGCCTCCCACCGCACTCGACCTCGCCGAACTGGAACACCACGCGACATACGTCCGAGCGTTCGAGATCGTGCACATCCCGGGAGTCCTCCAGACCGAGGACCACGTACGCGCGGCCTCACTCTTCGTCGCGCCCACCCTTCCGGAGGGGGACCGCGAGACGCGCGTGTCGTTTCGGATGCGCCGTCGGCGTGTGATCGAGTCGGGGACGCCGTACGACGTGATCATTCACGAAGCAGCTCTGCGGATGCGGGTGGGTGGCTCCAAGGTCGCCCGCGCCCAACTCGGACACCTCCTACAGGTGTCCGAGAGGAACACGATCACGGTCCGCGTCATCCCATTCGCGGCAGAGGGGTTCGCGGGGGCGGGCTTTCCCCTGCAGTACGTTGGCGGCGTCGTGAGCCAACTGGACACCGTGCAGATCGACACACCGCATGGCGCGGAATTCATCGACACGCCGGCACGGCTTAACCGCTACCGAGCCCGCTGCGAAGCCATCGACAAGGCCGCACTCCCGCAGGACGCTTCACTCGACCTCATCCGCCGTATCGCCCAAGAACTGTGAAGGAAGCCCGGTGCCCGAAAACCTCCATTGGCAGAAGTCATCGTTCTCCGGCGGCGACGCCGACACCAACTGCCTGGAGATAGCCACCACCCCCACCACCCTCCACCTCCGCGAGAGCGACACCCCCACCACTGTCCTCACCCCCACCCCCACCGCACTGACCGCCCTGATCACGACAGTGAAGGGCACGATGCCCGTCACATGAGTGACCTCACCTTCCGACGGCTCACGGCAGCCTGTGGCCCGTCGTCGCGTCCACGTGGGACGGGATCTCGTCGTGACGGTCGCCGACGGTGGAGGTGCCGGTGGGTTCGAGGACGAGGATCTCGGTGGGGACGGGGGCGTAGGGCTTGTGCTCGATGCAGCGCGGGACCGTGAAGACGGACCCCTTCGGGAGGACGACCGTCCGCTCGCCTGCCGTCTCGCGCAGGCCGATGTGGAGTTCGCCCGACAGGACCAGGAAGAACTCGTCGGTGTGGTCGTGGATGTGCCAGAGGTGCTCACCCTCCACCTTGGCCACGCGGATGTCGTAGTCGTTGACGGTGGTGACGATGCGAGGGCTCCAGCGGTCGGAGAAGGACGCGAGTGCGGTGGCCAGGGAGACGGGTTCGGTGGTCATGCCGGTCATGGTCGTTCCTGGCGCCGGGCCGGGACGAGTGCTAGGAATCGCACATGCCGCAAGGATCCTCGCACCGAACCCACCGGCCGCACCGGGTCGTGGTGATCGTCGACGAGGGGACCAACCCCTTCGAAGTCGGGGTCGCCACCGAACTGTTCGGGCTGCCGCGGCCCGAACTCGGACTGCCGGGGCCGTTGTACGAGGTGACGCTGTGCACGCCCGCGCGCGAGGTGCGGATGAATCACGGCTTCTTCCGGCTGACGGGGGTGCCGGGACTGGAGGCCGTCGACGGCGCGGACACCCTCGTCGTACCGGGGCGGCCGGACAATGTCGTACCGCGCGGGGACGACGTCCTCGACGCCATCCGTCGCGCCCACGCGCGCGGGGCGCGTGTCCTGAGCCTGTGCACCGGCAGCTTCGCGCTCGCCGAGGCCGGACTGCTGGACGGCCGCCGGGCGACCACGCACTGGATGTGGGCGGAGGCCTTCCGCGAGCTGCATCCGCGCGTCCGGCTGGAGCCCGACGTCCTCTTCGTCGACGAGGGCGACATCCTGACCGCCGCGGGCAGCGCCGCCGCCCTCGATCTCGGGCTGTACGTCGTCCGGCGCGACCACGGCGCCGAGGTCGCCAATGCCGTGTCCCGGCGGCTGGTGTTCGCCGCGCACCGGGACGGCGGACAGCGCCAGTTCGTGGAGCGCCCGCTGCCGGACGTGCCCGACGAGTCCCTGGCGCCGCTGCTGGAGTGGGCCCGGGCGCGGCTGGCCGAACCCCTGACCGTGGCAGGCCTCGCGGCGCGCGCCGCCGTCTCCCCCGCCACCCTGCACCGCCGCTTCCGCTCCCAGCTCGGCACCACACCCCTCACCTGGCTGACCGGTGAACGGGTAGCGCTCGCCTGCCGGCTCATCGAGCGGGGCGAGGAACGGCTCGACGTGGTCGCGTCGAGGAGCGGGCTGGGGACCGCCGCGAACCTCCGCGCGCGCGTACGGCGTGAGACCGGCCTCAGCCCGTCGGCGTACCGGCGGCGGTTCGGGCCGGCGGGCGGGGTGACGGTGTCGTAGTCGCGTCGGTGGGAAGTGCCGTGGCCTCGCCCCTCACCTGCTTCATCCATGCCGCCCCGACGGCCTTCGGGACGCTCTTCAGCAGACCGTCCTCCTTGGTGAAGGCGAGCGCCCGGCTGTAGCCACCGCCGCCGCAGCCGTCGGACTGGTGGAGGAGCTTCACCTCGACGGATTCGTCGATGAAGGGGGTGGTGGCGCCCTTGCGGGTGACCCTGAAGCGGACCGGCGCGGTGTCGGGATCGGGATCGTCCGGCAGCGCGAGGAACACGCGGGAGATGTCCTCCCGTTTCAGCGGGCCCTTCTCGCATCCACCCCGTGTGCACACCTCGGCGGAGGCGCCCGCGAGATCGCCGTAGCCGTCCTGCACGAAGTACACCGCGACGTCGGTCACCACACCCCAGCCGGCGCACGGCGCGGGGTCCGCGCACCCCGACAGGCCCGTGAGCAGCGCCGCCGCACCGGCCGTCAGCCCCGGCCGGTTCACCCGTCCGATCATTTCCCGCCCCCTCCGGGAGAGATCATCCCAGCCGGGGGAAGCAGTACCGGCATGAGATTCCTCGTGCGCGACCGGCTCCTGGCCTTCGGTGACGACTACTGGATCGAGGACGACCACGGCAACAGGGTGTTCCTCGTCGACGGGAAGGCGATGCGGCTGCGGGACACCTTCGAGCTGAAGGACACACAGGGGCGCGTCCTGATCGACATCCGCCAGAAGATGTTCGCCCTGCGGGACACGATGGTGATCGAGCGGGACGGCGAGCCTCTGGCCACCGTGCGGCGCAAACGGCTGTCGCTGCTGCGCAACCACTACCGGGTGGCGCTGGCGGACGGGCGGACCGTGCTGGACGTCAGCGGGAAGGTCCTCGACCGGGAGTTCGCGATCGAGTACGACGGTGAGTTGCTCGCCGTCGTCTCCCGGCGGTGGCTGCACGTACGGGAGACGTACGGCGTGGACGTCGTACGGGAGGACGCGGATCCGGCGCTGCTGATCGCGGTGACGGTGTGCGTGATCCACCTCTCCGAGAAGGGGCGGGAGGAGGACTGAGGAGGAGGAGCGGACGACCGAACGGGAGCGGGGTGGCTCCTTCCCGGCCTCCACCATGAGGATCAAAAGACAATAGGACGCTGGTGCGTCGAAGCTGGCCGGACTCCCGGCGCCCTTACCGTGAGTGATCAAGAGGGTGCGGTACACCCCGGCAGTGTGTGTCCCACACCCCATCCGACCAGCGAAAAGGAGTACATGTGAACGCTCGCTCCGGCACCCGGCGAAGACTGACGCTCGGGATCACGGCACTGACCGTGATCGCCGCGACGGCCGCCCCGGCATCGGCATCCGCCGACCCTTACGGGACCCCTCCGGTCGAGGACCACTGGGGTGTCATCACCCGAAACACCATCGGCTCCCCCGTCGCCGCTCTGCGGAAGGGTCCGTTCGGCTCGTTCGGCGTACCCGGCCCCTCGGCACGACCGCCCTACGGACAGGGCAGCCTCGGGATCGAGGTGGCCGACCACTCCACCAGCCTCACGCCGCCCAGCGAAAAAGCCAGTTTCGGCAACGAGGTCGACTTCTACGGCGACCCGGTGCTGGGTATCGACAACGTCGGCTTCCACGTCTTCCAGACCGGTGAGAACATCACCTACGGCGGCCCCGGAAACATGCCGAACATCACGTTCGAGATCAATCCGAGCCTCACCGCGGCCCCCGCCACCACCTACGCCTCGATGGTGTGGCTCCCGGACCCCTCCCCAACGGTCAACAGCTGGAGCCCGTACCTGGACGCCACGACGACCGGCAAGTGGTTCCTCACCGGCAACGCGGGAACCGTGACCGGCTGCAACCTGACCACGACCTGCACCTTCCAGCAGCTCAGGACGGCCCTCACCGACGGAGGTGCGGAGCCGACCGTCTACACCGCCGCCGTGGGCAAGGGCCGCGACTACATGTGGATCGGGGCCGTCGACGGCCTGCGCGTCAACCAGACGGTGTACGACTTCGAGCCGGACAAGGTCCGCACCCGTCCCATCGGCTGAGCCGAGAGTCCGACACGGCAGCCGGCGGGACGGATACCGCGCCGGCTGCCGCGGTCGGATCCGGTCACGGAGCTGAGGACAGGCCCCGGTGCCGAGGGGGACGTCACTCGTCCGGACCACCGGACGGGCGGCGCACCGAGCCGACCGGGATCGCCGTGAGGGTCCCGGAAACCGCCCTTCATCGTCGGCCGAGCACCCGGTCCTTCAGTGCCGGGAACTGTTCCCGGGTCGCGGCGACCTTCGCCGGGTCGAGGTCGACGGTGAGGATCTCCTCGCCGGGGCCGGCCTGGCCCAGCACCTCGCCCCAGGGATCCACCACGATCGAGTGACCCGCCTGGGGAACCCCGGCGTGCGTCCCGGCCGTTCCACATGCGAGCACGAACGCCTGGTTCTCGACCGCCCGCGCCTGGGCCAGCAGCGTCCAGTGCGCCCGGCGGCGCTCCGGCCAGCCCGCCGAGAGGACCAGGGTCTCGGCGCCGGCGTCGACGAGACCGCGGAAGAGTTCGGGGAAACGGAGGTCGTAGCAGGTGGCCAGACCGACGGTCGTCTCCGGGAGACGGACCGTCACCAGCTCCCGGCCCGCGCCCATCAGCACGGCCTCGCCCTTGTCGAAGCCGAAGCGGTGGATCTTGCGGTAGGCGGCGGCGAGCTCACCGGAGGGGGAGAAGACGAGAGACGTGTTGTAGAGGGGGCCCTCAGGGTCACGCTCGGGGATCGAGCCCGCGTGCAGCCATACGCCCGCGTCGCTCGCGGCCTTGGCCATCGCCTCGTACGTGGGCCCTTCCAACGGCTCGGCCTCGCTGCCGAACGCCTCGTAGGCGAAGGCCCCGGTCGTCCACAGTTCGGGCAGCACCACGAGGTCCGCGGTCCCGGCCTGCTCCCGCACGAGGGAGGCGACCCGCCCCCGCCGCGATTCGACCGATTCGCCCTCTTCTACGGCGATCTGGATCAGAGAGGCGCGCACACTACCACCGTCCTGGCATTCGAGTAGTCCACACGGGCCTACGATCGTCACACGAAAGCACTGCCGGGGTGCCTCACAGCAGCGTAACTTAGCGTTTCACGACACCCGCCGACAGCCGCCGACCGTCTCCGCCTCCCGCTGGCAACGCCGCCACCCGCCGCCACCATCTGCCCGTGTACCGACCGCCGAGGGGTCCCGTTCCGTGAGTCTGCATCCCACCCTCCAGCCCTACGCCGACGCCTGGACCCACTCCATCGAAGCGATATCCGAGTTGGTGCAGCCGCTCGTCGAGGGCGAGTGGAACTGGCGGACCCCGTGCCCCGGCTGGTCGGTCCGCGATGTGGTCTCGCATGTGATCGGCCTGGACAGTGAGATGTACGGCGATCCCCGCCCGATCCACTCACTGCCCCGGGATCTTTTCCACGTCACCACCGACATCCAGCGGTACATGGAGGGACAGGTCGACGTCCGTCGGCACCACACCGCGCCCGAGATGACCTCCGAACTGGAGCTGATGATCATCCGGCGCAACCGCCAGCTGCGCAACGAGTCGCGCCAGCCGGGCACGGTCGTGCGCGGCCCCCTGGGCGCGGAGCTGACCCTCGAAGAGTCCATGCGCGGCCACGCGTTCAACGTGTGGGTGCACGAGCAGGACCTGCGGGCCGCGCTCGGCCGCCCCGGCAACCTGGACTCCCCGGGCGCGCACATCGCCCGGGACGTGCTCCTCGGTGAGCTGCCGGCGGTCGTCGCCGACCGCGCCGACGCCCCGCGCAGCTCCGCGGTCGTCTTCGACGTGCACGGGCCGATCGAGTTCCTGCGCACGATCCGGGTCGACATCCAGGGCCGCGGCACCCTGGAGACCGCCCCGGCGCTGGGCCCCGCCGCCTCCTTCGCCCTCGACTGGGAGACGTATGTCCGGCTGGCCTGCGGCCGGGTGACGCCGGAGGCGGTCGCGGACCGGGTGAAGGCGGAGGGGGAGCCGCGGCTGACGGAGGCGATCCTGCGGAACTTCGCGGTGACCCGGTAGGTTCCCCGCCACTGTCCGTGGTGCTCGGTACCGTCGACGTATGAGAGCTGACGGAACCTTCAGCGTGCAGGCGTTCGTCCCGACCGGGCTGAAGCCCGAGCCGGCGGTGGCCACGGCCCTGCCGGTCGGCGTCGCGACCATGGAGAAGCGGTACGAGGGGGAGGTCGCCGGGCGTTCGGCGACCCTGTTCACGGCCGCGTTCGACCAGGCCACCGGGGTCGGCACCTATGTGGCTATGGAGTCGTTCGAGGGCGCGCTGAACGGCCGGGAGGGCACGTTCAACTTCGTGCACTCGGCGACCACGTCCGGCAGCGACCGCAGCGCGGAGTTCTTCCTCGTCGTCCCGTCCAGCGGCACCGGCGCGCTGGCCGGGATCACGGGCAGTGGAGGCCTGACCGTGGAGGCCGATGGGACGCACCGGGTGTGGTTCGAGTACGAGATCGGCTGAGCGGGGGGCGAACAGCGGAACGGGCCCGCCGTGGGGATCACGGCGGGCCCGTTCCGTAGGTACCTGCGAGCGTCAGCTGATCTTGGCGTAGCCGTAGTTGATCAGCTTCTTCACGTCGGCCGTGCGGCTCGCGGCGTCGGGAGCCGTGAGGACGGCGCCCACCACGGACTCGCCGTTGAGCGTGGCGGCGAAGACGAGGCAGTACTTGGAGTCGGTACCGGAACCGGTCTTCACACCGATCGTGCCGTTCCAGCCGAGCAGCGTGTTGGTGTTGACCCAGGCGCCCATGGTGCGGGTGGAGCCGGTCTTGGTGATCGTCTTCGCGGTGTAGGACTTGGTCTTCACGACCGCCTTGAACGTGGAGTTCTTCATCACGTTCCGGGCGAGGATCGTCAGGTCCCTCGGCGACGAGCCGTTGGTGCCGTTGCTGTTGCCGTCGAACGAGTCGTACTTCGTGTGCTTCATGCCCAGGCTGGTGGCCATGGTGTTCATCTTGGCGATGAAGTTCTTGGTGCGGGCCGCGACGGTCGTGCCGGAACCGAACTTGTCGGCGAGGGCCATCGCCGCGTCGCAGCCGGACGGCAGCATCATCCCGTACAGCAGCTGACGCACGGTGACCTTGTCACCGACGATCAGCCGGGCCGACGAGGCGCCCCTCGACACGATGTAGTCGCTGTACGCCTTCTTGATGGTGACCTTGGCGTCCAGGTTCAGGTTCGACTGCGAGAGCACGACCTTCGCGGCCATGATCTTCGTGGTGGAGGCGATCATCGTCTTGGTGTCGGGCAGCTTGCTGTAGAGCGTCTTGCCGGTCGCGCTGTTCATCAGGAATCCGCCCTTGGCGGTGATGGTGGGCGTCGTGACGGCCTGCGCGGGTGCCGCGGTGAGGACTCCTCCGGCGAGCACTGCGCCGGCCGTGGCGACGACGGCGGCGGCTCGAAGCCGGATGCCCTTGGTGGCGGTTATCAACTGAAATACCCCGATTATGTTGAATGCCCCTGAAGTGCGGCCGAGTTGGCATGGGGAAAGTTGGTGGGGCCGCACGTGTGTGACACGTAAGTAGCACAGAAGGTTGTGCGCCTGCTGGGACGAATTTCTGATTACCCCGAGCGCGAACACAGTGTGGGCGACTCGGGTTTCGGATGCTGGACGTTCCCCCCTTTGCGCCCATGTTGTATCTATCCTGTGGGCATGCCGTCGTCCGCTCCGCCCCGTCCCGCCGCAGCCCCCGACTCGCCGTCCGCCTCCCCGTCCCTCTCCCCGTCCCTCTCCCTCAAGCAGCCGCCCGCCGCCGACCGGGTCTACGCCCACGTCAAGCAGGGTGTGCTGGACCGCCGTTACGAGGGCGGCACCCTCCTCACCGAGGGCGAGCTGGCCGAAGCCGTCGGCGTCTCCCGGACCCCCGTGCGCGAGGCCCTGCTCCGCCTGGAGGTCGAGGGCCTGATCAAGCTGTACCCGAAGAAGGGCGCCCTGGTCCTGCCGGTCTCCGCCCAGGAGATCGCGGACGTCGTCGAGACCCGGCTGCTGGTCGAGGAACACGCGGCGCGCAAGGCGGTCCCCGCGCCGCCCGGCCTCATCGAGCGCCTCGAGGAACTGCTCGCCAAGCAGAAGGAACAGGCCGCGGCGGGCGACCTCGCGGCGGCCGCGGTCACGGACCGCTGCTTCCACGCGGAGATCGTCCGCAGCGGGGGCAACGAGATCCTCTCCCGCCTCTACGACCAGCTCCGCGACCGCCAGCTGCGGATGGGCGTCGCCGTCCTGCACTCCCACCCCGACCGCATCGCCAAGACGCTGACGGAGCACGAGGAGATCCTCCAGGCGCTGCGTGCGGGGGACGCCGACGCGGCCGTGGACATCGTCCACCGGCACGTCGGCTGGTTCTCCCACCTGGCCCGGGGCGAGGTCCGATGAGCGTCACCCGCGGCGGATCCCACTCCACCCTTCCGGGTGATCCCCCCGGCGGACGGCGCGCGATGGCCGTCTGGGGGATCGGCGTCTCGGTCTACTTCGTCGCCGTCATCTTCCGTACGTCGCTGGGGGTCGCCGGCCTCGACGCGGCCGACCGCTTCCATGTGAACGCCTCGGCCCTGTCGACCTTCTCGATCCTGCAGCTGCTGGTCTACGCGGGCATGCAGATACCCGTCGGCCTGCTGGTGGACCGGCTCGGCACCAAGCGGGTGCTGACGATCGGCGTCGTGCTGTTCACCACGGGCCAGCTCGGCTTCGCCTTCTCCTCGTCGTACGGCATGGCGCTCGCCTCGCGCGCGCTGCTCGGCTGCGGGGACGCGATGACCTTCATCAGCGTGCTGCGCCTCGGCACCCGCTGGTTCCCGGCCCGCCGCGGCCCCCTGGTGGCCCAGTTCGCCGGTCTCGCGGGCATGGCGGGCAACCTGGTCTCCACCCTGCTGCTGGCCCGGCTGCTGCACGGGATCGGCTGGACGGCGGCCTTCGCGGGCAGCGCGCTCGCGGGCGTGGTCGTCCTGGTCCTGCTCGTCCTCTTCCTCAAGGACCACCCCGAGGGCCACGAGCCCGAGCCGTTCCCGCACCACGGCGCCGCGTACGTCCGTCGGCAGATCGCCGCGTCCTGGCGGGAGCCCGGGACCCGGCTCGGTCTGTGGGTGCACTTCACGACCCAGTTCCCGGCGATGGTGTTCCTGCTGCTGTGGGGCCTGCCCTTCCTCGTCGAGGCCCAGGGCCTGTCCCGGGCGACGGCTGGCGAACTGCTGACGCTGGTGGTCCTCTGCAACATGGTCGTGGGCCTGGTCTACGGCCAGATCGTCGCCCGGCACCACGGCGCCCGGCTCCCCCTGGCGCTGGGCACGGTGGGCGCGACGGCCCTCGCTTGGGCGGTGACCCTGCTCTACCCGGCCGACCACGCGCCGATGTGGCTCCTCGTCGTCCTCTGCGCGGTCCTCGGCGCCTGCGGCCCCGCCTCGATGCTGGGCTTCGACTTCGCCCGCCCCGCGAACCCGCCCGAGCGTCAGGGCACCGCCTCCGGCATCACCAACATGGGTGGTTTCACGGCCTCCATGACGACCCTGTTCGCGGTCGGCGTGCTGCTGGACGCCACCGGCGACGACTACACGATCGCCTTCTCCTCGGTGTTCGTCCTCCAGGCCCTCGGCGTCAGCCAGATCCTGCGGCTGCGCAAGCGGGCGGCCCGGCGGGAACGGGAGCGGCTGGTGGCGAGCCGGGTGGAGACGGTGCACGTCCCGGCGCAGGGCGTCGGATGACAGAGGGCACGGGCGCGCGGGTGACCCGGGAAACCCGGTTGTCCGTACGCCCGTTCGGCACTTAGCGTCGAGGTCATCGACGTGTAGCTCAACAGCAGAGCGCCGGGCTTGAGACCCGGAGGGAGCGGGGGCGGCACCCGCCACGTCGGCTTATGAACAGCGACGCTGACCAGCAGCAC
Organism: Streptomyces sp. NPDC005820; assembly: GCF_040630255.1. Taxonomy (NCBI): domain Bacteria; kingdom Bacillati; phylum Actinomycetota; class Actinomycetes; order Kitasatosporales; family Streptomycetaceae; genus Streptomyces; species Streptomyces sp. NPDC005820. The sequence continues at coordinate 185,287 of NZ_JBEXXE010000010.1, read as the reverse complement.
CTCGCCCAGGCCGACCCGGGGTACGCCTCCGGGCAGTTGGCCAGGGCGCTCAGGACCGCGCTCACCCACGACGACCCCGACACCCGACGTCGTGCCGGGGAACGGGGCCGCTCCTGGCGGTCCGTCCTCGCCGGCATGGCGGAGGGCGTCCTCACGATCGGCTCCCGCACGCCCGTCGCGGGATTCCCCGCATGGGTGACGCCCGAGGTCCTGCGCGGCGGCTTCGCCACCGGCGAGGCCTGCGCCTCCGGGCCCCTGACGGCGTACGAGACCGAGGCGGCGCGGCGCGCCGGAGTGCCGCGCGAGCGACAGGCGCTGTTCGCGTACTGGCTGTCCGCGGACGGCCTGAGCCGGCTCTACGACCTCCTGGACAGCGGACGCTACGAGGTGACCGTGCCGGAGGAGGCCGCCCTGCTCACCGTGGCCTGGCTGGCCCGGGCCGGGCGGACGGACGCGGCGGCCGGTCTCGTCGCCGAACTCGCCCCGTTCGCCGGACGGCTGCGGTTCACCCCGCGGCCGGCCACCCGGGCCGTGCCCGAGGCGGACGTCGTGCACCGGCGGACCGTCGCGGACGCCGGGGAGACCCTGGCGCGGCGTCGGCCGAGCGCGGCCGTGGAGACCCAGCGGGAGGCGCTGACCGTGTGGCAGCCGTTCGCCGACGAACTCCTCGCGCACTGGCTGGAGACGGCCGACGACGAGGGCACCGTCCAGCTCCCGGAGCGGGCCGCCCACTTGGACTGGTACGTGCGCGGAGGCGATCTGCTGTGCCGCTACCGCGAACTGGCGCGCCGCCACACCCACTGCACCAAGCACCTCGACCGCAAGCAGAACCTGGCGATCCTGCGGGACGTACTGGACGAGACGGTCACCGGCCGGGGGCCGGCCCCGCGTCGGCTCGGGCTGCTGCGGCACGCCGTCACCTCGATGGTGCGGCGGCGCGGACTGCCCGGTTCCGCCCCGCACACGGCCCTGCGCCGGGAACAGGCCGCGCTGGCGGCGCTGCCCTCCCACCACGCGCTGGCCCAGCTGGTGCTGCGCCGGCTGTCCGGGCTGGAGCAGACGGCGAGCGTGGCCGATCCGGGGCCGCTGCTCGTCCCGGTGACCGAGGCCGAGGCGCGGGACACCGGGCTGCCGGTGGGCGCGGTGATCCCGGCCGGTGTCCGCCGGCCCGTCGAGGGCGCGCTGAGCGCTTCCCTGGAGACGCTGGTGGAGCGCGGTCTGGTGCCCTCCGCGGAGGTGCTGGCGGAGATCGTCCCGCAGCTGGTCGCCGTCACGGCCGCCCAGGCCTACCCGGCGGGCGCCCTGCGCACGCTGGCCGTCGCGCACCACCGCGCGTTCGCGGGCCGCCGCTCGCTGCTGTTGCTGAACCTCCAGCAGCAGGTGCGGATCGAGGAGCTGCCGTGGGTGCGGGCTCTGGCCGGGCAGCGGGCCGAGGGCGGGGCGGGCCGGCCGGCGGCGGTCGCGCTGCGGCGGCTGGGCGAGCTGGCCGTGCAGGCGTTCCCCGCGACGATCCTGCCGAACCCGCTGGTCCGCGAACTGTCCGTGCTCGCCCGCCAGGCCGACCTCGGCGCACCCCTGGTGGAGGAGCTGGCCAACGACATCTTCACGGGAGCGTTCAGCCCGAAGTTCCTCGCCTCGGCGCGGGTGGCGGCCGAACTGCTCGGCGGCGGTTCGCTCTACGAGCGCTACTACCGCATCGACTACGCGGCCGTCCGCAACCTGGCGATCGCGGAGGCGGCCGAGGCCTCCCGGACGCGCCCGCACCGGCCGCGGACCTCGCCGGGGTTCGGGCGGCTGTGCGTGGAGCGGGCGGAGGCCTTCTCGGCGGGGACCTGGTCCCGGTCCTCCGGCTGGTCGGTGGCCGGCAGCGGCAAGGTGATCGAGCAGGCGCAGATCCTCACCACGCACAACCTGGCCACCCTGGTCCACCGGGTCGGCATCGCCCCGGCCCCGGGCTGGGAGGACCTGGCGCGCCGCTGCTTCGTCACCGTGTGCCGGCTGACCGCGCAGGTGCACGGTCAGGCGTTCCCGCTGGCCACGATCAAGGACGCGGCCTACGCCTGGCGGCAGATGGTCTTCCAGCTGTCCCTGTGCACCGCGCGGGAGCGGGCCGCGATCCTGGCCTGGCTGCCCGAGGAGGCCGCCCGCCACCCCGGCCAGGTCGGCGCCCGGCTCGCCCCGGCCCTGACCGGACTGCGCCAGGTCACCGAGGGCGGCCACGCCGACGACGGCACCGGCCGCCTGTTCCTGGGCTGGACGATCGGCGGCCACTGGCTCCAGCGGGAGCCGGAGCCGTACCGCGGCTAGGCCGCGCGCGCTTCGGGGCGCGCGGCTTCGCCCGTCGGCCGGTCACGCCCAGGTGATCACGCCCAGGTGATCAGCCTCTTGGGCTGTTCCAGGATCGCCGCCACGTCGGCCAGCACCTTCGAGCCGAGCTCCCCGTCCACCAGACGGTGGTCGAAGGACAGCGCCAGGGTGGTCACCTGGCGGGGCTTCACCTTGCCCTTGTGCACCCACGGCTGGAGCTTGATCGCGCCGACCGCGAGGATCGCCGACTCGCCGGGGTTGAGGATCGGCGTGCCGGTGTCGACGCCGAAGACGCCGACATTGGTGATCGTCACCGTGCCGCCCTGCATGGCGGCGGGGGACGTCCTGCCCTCGCGGGCCGTGGAGACCAGCTCGCTCAGGGACTCCGCCAGCTGCGGCAGCGTCTTGGCGTCCGCGTCCTTGATGTTGGGCACGAGCAGCCCGCGCGGGGTGGCCGCCGCGATGCCCAGGTTGACGTAGTGCTTGACCACGATCTCCTGGGCCGCCTCGTCCCAGGAGGCGTTGATCTCCGGGTGGCGCCGGATCGCGACCAGCAGGGCCTTGGCGATGAGCAGCAGCGGGTTGACCCGCAGCCCCTGCATGTCGTACTTGTCGGGGTCCTGCTTCAGCTCCTCGACGAGCTTCAGCGTGCGCGTGACGTCGACCGTGATGAACTCGGTGACATGCGGCGCGGTGAACGCCGAGCCGACCATCGCCGCCGCCGTCGCCTTGCGGACACCCTTGACCGGGATACGGGTCTCGCGTGCCGCGTCGTACGACGCGACGGGCGCCGACGCGGGCGGGGTGACCGGCGCCGGGACCTGGGGCGCGGCCGGCGCGGACGCGGGCGCGGGCGCCTGGGCCGGAGCTGCCGCAGCCGTGGCTTCCGGGGTCGCCGCCGCGTGCACGTCCTCCCGCGTGATGACGCCGTCCGGGCCGGTCGGGACCACCGTGGTCAGGTCCACGCCCAGGTCCTTGGCGAGCTTGCGCACCGGCGGCTTGGCCAGCGGGCGCTCCTGCACGGCCGGGGCGCTCCCGTGGCCGTTCAGCTCGGACTGGACGGCTGCGGTCGCCGGCTCCTGGGCCGGGATCGCGGTGCTCTTGCGGGGGCGGCGCTTGGTGGAGGAGGCGGCCACGCCGTACCCGACGAGCACCGGCTGGCGGCCGGAGCCCTCCGGCTTCTTCGCCTCGGGTGCCGGTGCCGGGGCGGCGGCCGGTGTCTCGGCGGGGGCCGGTGTCTCGGCGGGGGCCGCGCCGCCCGCCACGTCCACCGCGATGATCGACATGCCCACGTCCACCGTGGTGCCCTCGGGGAAGTGGAGCGCGCGGACCACACCGTCGTAGGGGATGGGCAGTTCGACGGCGGCCTTGGCCGTCTCGACCTCGCACACCACCTGGCCGTCGGTGACCGTGTCCCCGGGCTGGACGTACCACTTGAGGATCTCGGCCTCGGTGAGGCCCTCACCCACGTCCGGCATCTTGAACTCGCGTACGGACGCTTCCGTCATCGTCGTCACGACCCTCTCCTCAGTACGCCAGGGCACGGTCGACGGTGTCGAGCACCCGGTCCAGCCCCGGCAGGTACTCCTCCTCCAGGCGGGCCGGCGGGTACGGGGCGTGGTAGCCGCCGACCCTGAGCACCGGGGCCTCCAGGTGGTAGAAGCAGCGCTCGGTGATCCGGGCGGCGATCTCCGCGCCGGAGCCGAAGAACACCGGGGCCTCGTGCACCACGACCAGGCGGCGGGTCTTCTCGACGGACGCCTGGATGGAGTCGAAGTCGAGCGGGGAGACCGAGCGCAGATCCAGGACCTCGAGGTTCTTGCCCTCCTCGGCGGCCGCGGCGGCGGCTTCCAGGCAGAGCTTCACCATCGGGCCGTAGGCGGCCAGGGTCAGGTCGGTGCCCTCACGGACGACCTGGGCCTTGTGCAGTTCGCCGGGGATGGCCTCGGGGTTGACCTCACCCTTGTCCCAGTAGCGCCGCTTGGGCTCGAAGAAGATCACCGGGTCGTCGCTCTGGATGGCCTGCTGCATCATCCAGTACGCGTCGGAGGCGTTCGAGGGGGAGACCACCTTCAACCCGGCGACGTGCGCGAACAGCGCCTCCGGGGACTCGGAGTGGTGCTCGACCGCGCCGATGCCGCCGCCGTACGGGATGCGGACGACGACCGGCATCTTGATCTTGCCCAGGGAGCGGGCGTGCATCTTGGCGAGCTGGGTGACGATCTGGTCGTAGGCGGGGAAGACGAAGCCGTCGAACTGGATCTCCACCACCGGGCGGTAGCCGCGCAGGGCGAGGCCGATGGCCGTGCCGACGATGCCGGACTCGGCGAGCGGGGTGTCGATGACACGGCTCTCGCCGAAGTCCTTCTGCAGGCCGTCCGTCACCCGGAAGACACCGCCGAGCTTGCCGACGTCCTCGCCCATGACGAGGACCTTCGGGTCGGTCTCCAGGGCACGCCTCAGCGACTCGTTGATCGCCTTGGCCAGTGCCATGTTCTTGATGGTCGACGTCTCCGCCATGTCACTTACCCCCGTCTTCGTCCGCGAACGACGCCTGGTAGGCGGCGAACTGGGCCCGCTCCTCGTCGACGAGCGCGTGCCCGTCCGCGTACACGTTCTCGAAGATGGCGAAGTGGTCCGGGTCCGGCATGGCACGGACCGCTTCGCGCACTCGCCTGCCCAACGCCTCGCTCTCGGCCTCGAGTTCCGCGAAGAATCCCTCGTCCGTGTGGTTTGAGGTCTCCAGGTGGCGGCGCAGGCGCAGGATCGGGTCCTTCGCCTCCCAGGCGAGCCGCTCCTCGTCACCGCGGTAGCGGGTCGGGTCGTCGGAGGTGGTGTGGGCGCCCATGCGGTAGGTGTACGCCTCGACGAGGGTGGGGCCCTCGCCGTTGCGGGCCCGCTCCAGGGCCCAGCGGGTGACGGCGAGGCAGGCCAGCACGTCGTTGCCGTCGACGCGGACGCCGGGGAAGCCGAAGCCCTGGGCGCGCTGGTAGAGCGGGACGCGGGTCTGCTTCTCGGTCGGCTCGGAGATCGCCCACTGGTTGTTCTGGCAGAAGAACACCACCGGCGCGTTGTAGACCGCGGAGAAGGTGAAGGACTCGGCCACGTCGCCCTGGCTGGAGGCGCCGTCGCCGAAGTAGGCGATCACCGCGCTGTCCGCGCCGTCCTTGGCGATGCCCATCGCGTACCCGGTCGCGTGCAGCGTCTGGGAGCCGATGACGATCGTGTAGAGGTGGAAGTTGTTGCCGTTGGGGTCCCAGCCGCCGTTGTTCACCCCGCGGAACATGCCGAGCAGGTTGGTCGGGTCGACCCCGCGGCACCAGGCGACGCCGTGCTCGCGGTAGGTGGGGAAGACGTAGTCGTCGTCGCGCAGGGCCCGGCCGGAGCCGATCTGGGCGGCCTCCTGGCCGAGCAGCGAGGCCCACAGGCCGAGCTCGCCCTGGCGCTGCAGGGAGGTGGCCTCGGCGTCGAAGCGGCGGGTGAGCACCATGTCGCGGTAGAGGCCGCGGAGCTCTTCGGGGGTGACGTCGGCGACGTACTTGGCGTACGCCGCGTTCTCTGCGTTCTTGACGCGCTTGCCCTCGGGCGTCAGCAGCTGTACGAGCTCGGGGTCGGTGCCTGGCGCGTTCCTTGCGGTCGTGCGCTTGCCGGCCGTGCTCTTGGTTCCGGCGCTGCGTCGCGGTTTGCGCGCGGCAGTGCTCTCCACGGTCACGTGTGCTCCTCCGTCGGTCCGGCATCCCGGGTTCGCCGGGTGCCAGTGCGGCTCACCTGCGCCTTTGCGGCCGCACAGGGTGGGTGCGGCAAAAAGGGCACAGATGTGACAGGTGCCCCGGCGAGCGCCCTGCAACAGGCACGTTACCCAGTGCTCCACATTTCTGTGAAACCCCTCCTGACCTGCGTTTTTACTTGGATTTCCAAGCAAATTCGCAAAATCGGGAACTCTTCCTGGTCACAGCCTTGCAGGGGGCCGGAACAAGGGCACGTTATCCCGGTGACCCAGGTCACGGGAAGAGTCCCCCGAATGCACTACGCGCGCGTGCCGCCCCGGAAAGGGCGTCACGCGCGCGTGGCTGAAATGCGAGGGCGGTCAGCCGGTGAGGCCGCTCACGGCGCCGTTGCCCTGAGTCGTGCCCTGCGTGGAGCCCGCGTCGGTACCGCCGTCACCGGTGCCGCCGTCGCCGGTGCCGCCGTCAGCGGTGCCGTCGGTCTCCGAGCCCGTCGGCTCCTCGGAGGTCCCCGGGTCGGTCTCCGTGTCGGTCGGCTCGCTGCTGGCCGTCTCGGAGGGCGTGTACTGCGGGGTGTCCGAGGGCGTGTACTGCGGGGTGTTGTACGAGCCGGAATTCGAGCCCGTGCTGTCGTCGGAGGTGTCGTCCGAGGACTCCTCGGAGGCCTCGTCGCTCGGCGACTCGCTGGACTCGGTGGTCTGGGACTGGGTGACGCTCGGCGACTCGGTGGGGTCGGTGTCGCCACTGCCCGTGGTCTTGTTGTTCAGCGCGAGCGCGACACCGGCCGCGATGGCGATCACCGCGAGGACGGCCAGGATCCACAGCTTGCCGCGGCCGCTGCCCCGGTTCCCGTGGCCCTCGAAGCCGCCGTCGTCGCCGTTGCCGTAGCCCGTGGGCAGGATCGGCTGCGGGATCTGCGAGGTCATCGAGCCGTCGTGCTGGGGCATCATCGTGGTGCTCGAGTAGGGGCCCGCGGCGGCCCGGCCGTCGTGCATCGCGACCGGGCCGGTGTTCCAGGTGCCGGTGTGGCCGCCCTGGTCGTACAGCATCTGCAGCGCGTACTGGACGAGTCCGCGCATCTCCTCGGCCGTCTGGAACCGGTCGTCGGGCTCCTTGGCGAGGGACCGCATGACGAGTCCGTCGAGCTCCGGCGGGCACTGGCCCTCGGAGCTCTGCGACGGCGGCATCGGGATGTCCTGGACGTGCTGGTAGACCACCGACAGCGGGGTCTCGCCGATGAACGGCGGGCGCAGCGCGAGCAGTTCGTAGAGGAGGCAGCCCGTCGCGTACAGGTCGGAGCGGTAGTCGACGGCCTTGCCGAGCGCCTGCTCCGGGGAGAGGTACTGCGGGGTGCCCATGACCATGCCGGTCTGCGTCATCGTCGTGGACGCGCCGTGCAGGGCGCGCGCGATGCCGAAGTCCATCACCTTGACGGCGCCGTTGTGCGTGATGATCACGTTCGCGGGCTTGATGTCGCGGTGCACGATGCCGTGCTGGTGCGAGTAGGCGAGCGCCTCCAGCACACCGGAGACGATGATCAGGGCCTGCTCGGGGCCGGGCGCCTCGGCGTTGAGGAGGAGGTCGCGGATGGTACGCCCCTCGACGATCTCCATGACGATGTACGGCACGCTCTGGCCGCCCACGAAGTCCTCGCCGGAGTCGTACACGGCGACGATCGCGTGGTGGTTGAGGCCGGCCACCGACTGGGCCTCGCGCGTGAAGCGGGCCTTGGACGTGGGGTCCTCGGCGAGGTCGGCGCGCAGCAGTTTGACCGCGACGGTGCGGCCGAGTCGTACGTCCTCGGCCGCGAACACCTCGGCCATACCGCCCCGCCCGAGTCTGCGGGTCAGCCGGTACCGGCCGTCGCCGACCAGCCCGCCGTTGCCCCAGTTCTCCGGCGCGTCTGACATACCGCCGCCAGTCGCCTCGGGGTCGGACGGGCCCTGGGGCTGCTGCTGTGCCATCAGTCCTCGCCGTCGTTTCTGCCCGCGGTGCGCGCGGTGTTGTTACGGTCTCCGTCGGCCACGCTACAGCCTCCGCGCAAGCCTCCGGTCCTGGATGAGCCCCTGCCGGGCTCCGCCTCCGGTCCGGGACGGACCGGTCATCAAACCCGTGCCCCCTGCCGGCGTGCAAATTCTGTGTACCGGCCGCAAGCCACCTGTAACGCTTCCGCGACGCTTCTTTCTCGTAGGGTCACGGAACGGGCACCGAGCTTGACGTGTCAGTGCCCTACGGCAGACTTGGCCGGGAATAGCACTTTCGATCAATGGCAGTCAACGGCAGAGAGACGCCCGGCGGCGGACGACGGCGCCGCACGGGCCTACGGGGGACGCGGAACATGAGCCAGGACGGCGCACAGGGCGCGCACGCGGGGCGGGCGCTGGCCAATGGCCGGTATCAGCTGCGCGATCTGCTCGGCCAGGGCGGCATGGCCTCGGTGCACCTCGCCTACGACTCGGTCCTCGACCGTCAGGTCGCGGTCAAGACGCTCCACACCGAACTCGGCCGTGAGCAGGCATTCCGTGAGCGTTTCCGCCGCGAGGCCCAGGCAGTGGCCAAGCTCACCCACACCAACATCGTCTCGGTGTTCGACACCGGCGAGGACGAGATGGGCGGCCTGACGACGCCGTACATCGTCATGGAGTACGTCGAGGGCCGTCCGCTCGGCTCCGTGCTCGACGAGGACGTACGGCAGCAGGGCGCGATGCCCGCCGACAAGGCGCTGAAGATCACCGCGGACGTCCTGGCGGCGCTGGAGATCAGCCACGAGATGGGGCTGGTCCACCGCGACATCAAGCCGGGCAACGTGATGATGACCAAGCGCGGCGTCGTCAAGGTGATGGACTTCGGCATCGCGCGCGCGATGCAGTCCGGGGTGACGTCGATGACGCAGACCGGCATGGTCGTCGGCACCCCCCAGTACCTCTCGCCCGAACAGGCCCTGGGCCGTGGCGTGGACGCCCGCTCCGACCTGTACTCGGTCGGCATCATGCTGTTCCAGCTGGTCACCGGGCGACTGCCGTTCGACGCGGACTCGCCGCTGGCGATCGCGTACGCGCATGTGCAGGAGGAGCCGGTGGCGCCCTCCTCGATCAACCGCGCGCTGCCGCCGGCCGTGGACGCGCTGGTCGCCCGCGCGCTGAAGAAGAACCCGAACGAACGTTTCCCGAGCGCCGTCGCCATGCGCGACGAGTGCCTGCGCATCGCCGCCTCCCTCCAGCCGGCCGCGCCGAGCATCGTCCCGGGCACCCCGGCGCAGAGCGGTTCGGGCGTGGGCTCCGCGGTGTTCCCGCCGGTCGGGCAGAACACGCCGCAGCCGCCCCTGGGCAGCGTGCAGACGCCGTACCAGCCGGCGCCGACCCCCAACCCGTACGGCGCCCCGACCCCGCCGTCCGCGTCCTACGGGTACCCGCAGCAGCCCGGCTACCAGACGCCCGCCCCGGCCTACGGCCACCAGCAGGGACCGCCCACGCCACCGGCGTACCACCTCGCCCCGCAGCCGGCCCCGGTGCCCCCGGGCGGCGGCAGGGGCAACAAGCCGGTGGTGATCGGTTCGGCCCTGGTCGCGGTGGTGGTGGTGGGCTCGTTCCTGCTGAGCCTCGCCAACGGCAGCGGCGACGACGAGGGCGGCAGCGGCGGCTCCAGCGCCTCCCCCTCGGCGACGAAGGCGGCGGACTACCGCGGCCCGGACACCTCCAAGACGATCGAGTCGACCGAGTGCTCCGAGCCGGAGGAGTCGTACAACGACCCCGACAAGGTCCGGGTGCCGGACTTCAAGTTCAAGTACATCCAGTCGGTCAAGGCCTGCTTCCAGGCCGCCGGCTGGAAGATGAAGATCAAGTACGTGGACGAGAACACGTACGGCGACGGCGCGGTGATGGACCAGTTCCCGTCCGCCGGGACGGACGTCGACCCGTCGGACGTGCCGGAGATCGAGCTGAGCGTGTCGACGGGCAATCCGGCGTCCTGACATGGCATGAGAGAGGGCCCGGCTTCGTGCCGGGCCCTGTGTCGTCTACGGCTGTGAAAGTTCGCTGCTCCTAGAGGGCTGCTCCTAGAGGTACGGGCCGCCCGAACGGCCGCCCGTGCGGGGGTCGTCGACTCCCTCGTGACCGCCCACCCCCGGCGGCAGCGCCCGGCGCATCTGCTCCAACTGCGCGCGTGCGGCCATCTGCTGGGCGAACAGGGTGGTCTGGATGCCGTGGAAGAGGCCCTCCAGCCAGCCCACCAACTGGGCCTGCGCGATCCGCAGTTCCGCGTCGCTGGGGGTGGAGTCCTCGTTGAACGGCAGGGACAGCCGCTCCAGCTCCTCGACCAGCTCCGGCGCCAGCCCGTCCTCGAGTTCCTTCACCGAACTGGCGTGGATCTCCTTCAGCCGGGCCCGGCTCGCCTCGTCCAGGGGAGCCGCGCGCACCTCCTCCAGCAACTGCTTGATCATGCTGCCGATCCGCATGACCTTCGCCGGCTGCTCGACCTGCTCCGTCACCGGGATCTCTCGGGAGTCCTCGTCGGCGTCGACGCCACCGAGTGCCATACCGTCCTGGCCCACGACCAGGATCTTCTGGGCGGTCTCCGGCGACCTATCGTTCCTCGGCATCTCCATGCCGCCATTCTCTCGCACCCCTACACCTCATCACCGTGGTGCCCCCCTTGGAGGAAGATCCACCGTTTCCGCACGACACGCGTTCGGTGTAGTCCGATATGCGGGTATTTGAGGGGAGTGTGAGTCTGAGGGGCGTGACTCGATTGCGGCGGGGGTTGTGCGCGGTGGGGGTGCTCATGCTGCCGTACGGTGCCGTGTCGTCGTACGGTGCCGTGTCGTCGTACGGTGCCGTGTCGTCGTACGCGGCCGTCTCGACGTACGGGGCCGTTTCGACGTACGAGAGCGTTTCGTCGTACGGGGCCGTTTCGTCGTACGGGGCCGTTTCGTCGTACGGGGCCGTTTCGTCGTACGGGGCCGTTTCGACGTACGGGGCCGTTTCGACGTACGGGGCCGTTTCGACGTACGGGGCCGTTTCGACGTACGGGGCCGTTTCGACGTACGGCGGTGTCTCGACGCGCGACGGGAGCGGCCCGTACGGCCGGCGGGCGACGGACGACCGTGGCCCGGCGCACGGCAGGGGCCCTGCGGCGGTCGCCTCCCCCTCCGCTTCCTCCGGCCCCTCCGCTTCCTCCTCCCCCGAACCCGACCGGGCCGGGAGCCGGGCCGGTGAGGGGCGGGCGCGGCCCGGGCGGCCGGACGAGGAGAAGAGCGCGGCGCAGGACGAGGACGGCATGGGCCAGGAGGCCGGTGACGGCGGTGACGGCGGTGATGGCGAGGACGGCACCGGTGCCACCGAGGGCTCCGGCGACCCGCAGGACCGGCCCGAAGGCGGCGACCCGGACGCCGATGCCGGGGCCGAGTCGCCGCCGGAGGCCGCCGTCGCGCCGGAGGCCTCCGCGCCGCAGGACGGTGTGCGGCCCGCCGCCGCGCCGGGGGAGCGGGCCGAGGGGCCCGTGCTGCGGATCCTGCCGCTGGGCAGCGGACTGGTCCTGATCGGGCTCGGGCTGGGCCTCGGCCTCGCCGCGCTCCGGCTGCGGCGGTCCTGAGCGGGGCGTGCTACGGCACGACCAGCAGCACCTTGCCGACATGGCCGCTGTCCTCGACGACCCGGTGGGCCGCGGCCGCGTCGCTCATTGGCAGCTCCCGGTCGACGACGGGACGGACGTGGCCCGCCGCGAGGAGGGGCCAGACGTGTTCGCGTACGGCGGCGACGATGGCCTTCTTCTCCGCGAGCGGACGGGCCCGCAGCGAGGTCGCGCTGATCGCGGCGCGCTTGTTCAGGAGGGCCGCGATGTTCAGCTCGCCCTTGATACCGCCCTGCATGCCGATGATCGCGAGCCGGCCGTTGACGGCGAGGCTCTGGACGTTGCGGTCCAGGTACTTCGCGCCCATGTTGTCGAGGATCACGTCGGCGCCCGCGCCGCCGGTGGCCGCCTTCAGCTCGGCGACGAAGTCCTGCTCGCGGTAGTCGATCAGGATGTCCGCGCCCAGCTCGGCGCAGCGCTCCAGCTTCTCCTTGGTGCCGGCGGTCACCGCGACCTTGGCGCCGACGGCCTTGGCCAGCTGGATCGCCATGGTGCCGATGCCGCTGGAGCCGCCGTGCACGAGCAGTGTCTCGCCGGGGCGCAGCTGGGCGACCATGAACACGTTCGACCAGACCGTGCAGGTCACCTCGGGGAGCGCGGCGGCCTGCCGGAGATCGACGCCCTCGGGCACGGGCAGCAGCTGTCCGGCCGGGACGGCGACCTTCTCGGCGTATCCGCCGCCCGAGAGGAGCGCACACACCTCGTCGCCGACGGCCCAGCCGTTGACTCCGGGGCCGAGCGCGGCGATCCGGCCGGAGCACTCCAGGCCGGGGTAGGGGGAGGCGCCGGGCGGCGGGTCGTAGAAGCCCTGCCGCTGCAGGATGTCGGCGCGGTTGACGGCGCCGGCCACCACCTCGACCAGGACCTCGCCCTCGGCGGGCACGGGATCGGGGACCTCGTCCCACACCAGCGCCTCGGGACCACCAGGTTCGGGAATCGTGATCGCATGCATGAAGGGGACGCTACCCCGCGCCCCGGCCGCGCGGGCCCCGGGAAATCGGGGTGCGATCACCGATGAGTTCGGCGGACAGTGAAGGTCTCCCCCTGCGTAGCCCGAGTACGCGGAAGGACACCCCATGAGTCGGCACACCGCAGACCTGGCCATCGAGACCGCGGGCCTGGTGAAGACGTTCGGCGGGACCAGGGCAGTGGACGGCGTCGACCTCGCCGTGCCGGCGGGCACGGTCTACGGCCTCCTCGGCCCCAACGGCGCCGGCAAGACGACCACGGTGAAGATGCTCGCGACCCTGCTGCGGCCCGACGGCGGCGAGGCCCATGTCTTCGGCCACGACGTGGTCCGCGAGGCCGACGAGGTGCGCGGCCTGGTGAGTCTCACGGGGCAGTACGCGTCCGTGGACGAGGACCTCACCGGCACCGAGAACCTGGTGCTGCTCGGCCGGCTGCTCGGGCACGCCAAGAAGGCGGCGCGGGAGCGGGCCGCGCAGCTGCTGGCCGCGTTCGGGCTGGCGGACGCGGCCGGGAAGCAGGTCAAGCACTACTCGGGCGGGATGCGGCGCCGTATCGACATCGCCGCGTCCATCCTCAGCACACCCGACCTGCTGTTCCTGGACGAGCCGACCACCGGTCTGGACCCGCGCAGCCGTAACCAGGTGTGGGACATCGTGCGGGCGGTGGTCTCGCAGGGCACGACCGTGCTGCTGACCACGCAGTACCTCGACGAGGCCGATCAGTTGGCGTCCCGGATCGCCGTCATCGACCACGGGCGGGTGATCGCCGAGGGCACGAAGGGCGAGCTGAAGGCCTCCGTCGGCGCGGGGTCCGTGCATCTGCGGCTGCGGGACGCCGGGCAGCGGCCGGAGGCCGAGCGGGTGCTGATGCTGGCCCTGGACGCCGAGGTGCAGCGGGACCCCGATCCGGTGGCGCTGACCGCCCGGCTCGCCGCGGCGAGCGGCGACACGGCCGCCGAGCAGGCCTCCCGCGCCCTCGGTGAACTCGCCCGGGCCGGGATCACCGTCGACAACTTCTCCCTCGGCCAGCCCAGCCTGGACGAGGTGTTCCTGGCCCTCACCGGCCATGACACGAGCACCGGGGCCGATCTGAAGACCGACAAGGACGAGGTGGCGGCATGAGCACCGCGACGACCACGGACACCCACGACCTCGCCCCGGTGAGCGCCGAGTCGCTGGCCGCGCTGCTCGTGGCCGGCGAACGGCCGGCGCGCCCCAGCGCCTGGTCGGCCTCCCTGACCTTCGGCTGGCGGGCGATCCTGAAGATCAAGCACGTGCCGGAGCAGCTCTTCGACGTCACCGCGTTCCCGATCATGATGGTGCTGATGTACACGTACCTCTTCGGGGGCGCGCTGGCCGGCTCCCCGCAGGAGTACATCCAGTTCCTGCTGCCGGGCATCCTGGTGATGTCGGTCGTGATGATCACGATGTACACGGGCGTCTCGGTGAACACCGACATCGAGAAGGGCGTCTTCGACCGGTTCCGCTCACTGCCGATCTGGCGGCCGTCGACGATGGTCGGCTATCTCCTCGGCGATGCCCTGCGGTACACCATCGCCTCCGTCGTGATGCTGACCGTCGGACTCGCCCTCGGCTACCGGCCGGACGGCGGTGTCATCGGCGTGATCGCGGGGATCGCCCTGCTGGTCGTCTTCTCGTTCGCCTTCTCGTGGATCTGGACCATGTTCGGGCTGCTGCTGCGCACCGAGAAGTCGGTGATGGGCGTCAGCATGATGGTGATCTTCCCGCTCACCTTCCTGTCCAACGTGTTCGTCGACCCGCACACCATGCCCGGCTGGCTGCAGGCCTTCGTCAACAACAGCCCGGTCACCCATCTGTCCTCGGCGGTACGGGGCCTGATGGCCGGGGACCGGCCGGTCGCCGAGATCGCCTGGTCACTGGGGTGGGCCGGACTGTTCGTGCTGGTCTTCGGGCCGATCACCATGCGCCTGTACAACCGCAAGTGATCCGGTTCCCGGCGCGAAACCGCTCTAGTCGACCCGGACGATCGTGATCAGCCGGTCCGTCAGCTCCAGTACGCCGACGGCGGGGTCGTCGTAGGCGAGGACCCGGTGGCCCCGGACGACGCTGACCACCAGGTCCTTCGTCTCGCGCGGACCGCGGCCCGCCTCCGCCTTGGTCACGGTCCGTTCGACGAGGTCCAGCCCACTGCCCTGCTGTATGAGGTCCTCCATCACCAGACCGGCCGACGGGCTGAGCACACTGAGCCCCAGCAGCCGCCCGGCCGCTCCGGCGCTGGTGATGACCTCGTCGGCGCCGGACTGCTTGAGCAGCGGCGCGTTCTCCTCCTCGCGCGCCGCGGCCACGATCTTCGCCGTCGGGTTGAGCTGGCGGGCCGTCAGCGCCACCAGGACGGCCGTGTCGTCGCGCTGGGTCGCGATGACGATCCGTCCGGCCCGCTGCACCTCCGCCCGCCCCAGCACATCACTGCGGGTGGCGTCCCCGACCACGCCCTGGTAACCCTCGGCCGTCGCCGCGTCGATCGCCTTCGAGCTGGGGTCGATCACCACGACCTGCTCCTTGCGCAGCCCCGAGGCACAGGCCGTCCGGATCGCGGACCTCCCCTTCGTGCCGAAGCCGACGACGACAATGTGGTCGCGCAAGGGGACCTCCGGTGCGGGAACGGACACGGGCCCTGGGACCGTGTTGCTTCATGACGGGTGGGGACCCGCCGGGAACCATGGTGCCCATCGATCGGATCACGGCCACAGGGGGCGCGCGATGAAGGACCAGGAACGACAGCCCACCGGGCCGGTGCGGCTCTCTCTCGTCAGGTCCCTCTGGTACCGCTCCCGCCGGGAGGCACGCGACGACGCCGAGGCGGGTCGCTCCATCACCATGCCGGTGAGCGTCGGCGCGCCCCCGCTCCAGCAGGTGCTGCGCCGCCTCGCCATGGGCCTGCTGGTGCTGGCCCTGACCACCCTGATCGTCTACGCCGACCACGAGGGCTACAACGACAACTCCGACGGTTCCGTGGACCTCCTCGACTCCGCCTACTACGCCACGGTCACCCTCTCC
The DNA here is from genome assembly GCF_040630255.1 of Streptomyces sp. NPDC005820. Classification (NCBI taxonomy): domain Bacteria; kingdom Bacillati; phylum Actinomycetota; class Actinomycetes; order Kitasatosporales; family Streptomycetaceae; genus Streptomyces; species Streptomyces sp. NPDC005820. The sequence goes on along the minus strand of NZ_JBEXXE010000010.1, from coordinate 169,620 downwards.
ACCACCGGCTACGGCGACATCACCCCCGTGAGCGACACCGCCCGGCTGGTCAACATCCTCGTCATCACCCCGCTGCGCGTGCTGTTCCTGATCATCCTGGTCGGCACCACCCTGGAGGTCCTCACCGAACGCACCCGGCAGCAGGTGCGCATCCACCGCTGGCGGATGCGCACCCGGGACCATGTCGTGGTCGTCGGATACGGCACGAAGGGCCGGCACGCGGTGGAGACGCTCGTCGCGCAGGGGATCGCCAAGGAGCGGATCGTGGTCGTGGACACCCAGCGCAAGGCCACCGAAGCGGCCGGCGACGACGGGCTGGTAGCCGTCACCGGGGACGCCACCCGCAGCGAGGTGCTGCGGCGGGCGGAGACGCAGCACGCCTCCCGGGTGATCGTCGCCCCGCAACGCGACGACACGGCCGCCCTGGTCACACTGACGGCCCGACAGCTCAACCGACGCGCCACGATCGTGGTGGCCGCCCGGGAGGACGAGAACGTGCCGCTGCTCCGGCAGTCCGGCGCGAACACCGTGGTCACCAGTTCCTCGTCCGCGGGACGGCTGCTCGGTGTCTCGATGGTCAGCCCGACCGTGGCGAAGACCCTGGAGAACCTGATGACCCTCGGCAGCGGGCTGACCCTCTTCGAACGCCCCGTCGCCGAAGGGGAGGAAGGACAGTCTCCGCGCAGCTCCGCGGACCTGGTCGTGGCCGTCGTGCGGGGCCGGCAGCTGCTCGACTACGCCGATCCCCGACTCACCCAGCTCCAGCAGGGGGACCGGGTGATCACGGTCCGCCGGGCCGTTCCGGCACCCGAACAGGTGTGACGGGGTCCGCCATGCGGGTGTTTCACGTGAAACAGATGATTTGTTTCACGTGAAACAGGGCGTGGTCGAGGCCGGGCGTTTCACGTGAAACAGGCCGCGACCCCGGCCGTCGCCCACGGCAGATCGAGAAGTTCCGTCCGCTGACCGGCCCGCGCTCCACCCGGCGGTACGACGGCCAGCGCATCGGCCGCCGCGACCCCCCGGAGCATCGCCGGGCCGTTGTAGTGCAGCGGGACGACATGATCGCCGCGCAGCACCACCGGGACCAGCCGGGTGTCATGGGGATGCCCGTGCACCTCGTCCCGCAGGGGCAGCGCATACCGCTCCGGGGCGGACCGGGCGGACAGGGTGCGCAGCAGGGGCTCGGCGAGCGTGAGGAGCCCGGAGACGGCCGCGAGGGGGTTGCCGGGCAGCCCTACGAGGTGCTGCTCGTCCTTGGTACGGGCCAGCAGCATCGGGTGCCCGGGACGCACCTGGACGCCGTCCACGAGGAGCTCGGCGCCGACCCGGCGCAGGACGGGGTGGACGTGGTCGACGGGGCCGGAGGCGGTGCCGCCGGTGGTGACGATCAAGTCGGCGGACGACCTGCTGACGGCCTTGTGCAGAGCCTTCTCGTCGTCGCCGATCCGCCGCACGGCGACGACCTCGGTGCCCAGGGCCCGCAGCCACGGCGGCAGCATGGGGCCGAGCGCGTCCCGGATGAGACCGTCGTGCGGGCGGCCCTCGGTGAGCAGTTCGTCGCCCAGGACGAGCACCTCGGCCCGGGGCCGGGGCACGGCGGACAGGGTGTCGTATCCGGCGGCCGCGGCGAGGCCGAGCACGGCCGGGGTCACCACCGCACCGGCGGGCAGCAGATGATCGCCGCTACGGCACTCCTGCCCACGGGGGCGGATGTCCTGGCCGTGGCTCATGTCCCGGGTCGGGTGGAGCCGCCCCTGGGCGTCGGTGCGGCCGTGCTCGCTGCGCAGGACCGCCGTGGTGTCCGGGGGGATCCGGGCGCCGGTGGCGATCCCGACGGCCTCGCCGTCGGCGAGGGGCTCGGGCGCGGTACTGCCCGCCAGCACGCCCTCGTCCCGGACCCGCCAGGGGCCGGGGCCCGCGACAGCCCAGCCGTCCATGGCGGAGGTGTCGAAGGAGGGCAGATCGGTGAGGGCGGTCAGCGGGGCGGCGAGGACCAGCCCGAGGGCGTCGCCGAGGGTCACGGAGACGGGGGCGCGGCGCGCGGCCTGGGACCGGGCGGCCCGGGCGGCGACGGTCCGCGCCTCGGGCCAGGGGGTGGCGTGGTGCCGGTGGCCCTGGCGGTCGGCCGGAGCGGGTCCGGAGGCCCCCCGGTGGGCGGCAGCCGGGGTGTGGGGGCCGTGGGCGGGGTCGCCGCATTCGGGGCGGGCGGATGCCCGCCCGGGCGCGGGGTCGCCGACCGGGCGTGCGGGGCCCTTGCCGTCGTTCACGAGGGCGAGCACCTCCTCCACGTCGAAGCCCTCGGCATCGGGGGCCTGTGTGTCCCGGCCCTCACGGATGCCGCGGCGGGTCATCCGGCGTCCGGTGCCGCGTCACCGGGCCGGCCGGCAGCGGGGCCGCCGGAGCCGCCGGAGCCGTCCTGGCCTCCTGCGGCTGCCTCTTCCGCCTCCTTCGCCCAGCGCAGCGCCAGGGCGGCGGCCTTGCGGGCGGCCTCGGCCACGGCCTCGGGCCCTCCCTCGGCCTGGGCGGCCGCGTAACCGACCAGGAAGGTGGTCAGCGGTGCGGCGGGCCGGGCCACGCCGTGGGCGGCGTCCCGGGCTAGATCGAGGAGCACCCCGATGTCGACCTCCAGGTCGATGCCCAGCTCGTCCTTGACTGCGGAAATCCATTCGTCCAACACGTGGTCATGCTCCCTGATGCGTGCCCTGGCGGTGGCGATGTCGTCCCAGGTGTCGCAGTCGAAGGACGCGACGGGGTCGGGGACGCGCGTGAGGTGGAGACCGGCGGTCAGCCGGCGCAGGGGCAGCCCCGTGAGGCCGCCGGGGGCGGCGCCGAGCGGCGCGAGCTCGCGGCGCAGGGCGGCCGTGCGGTACGCGGCGACGAGCGGCTGGTCGCGGCCGTCGGCGTCGGTGAGCAGCGCGCCCTCGGCGGTGCCCGCGCGCAGGGCGGCCAGCAGCCGTCGTACGGTGCCGGCCGCGAGGAAGGGCAGGTCGGCGGAGAGGACGAGGACGTCGTCGGCCGTGGTGCGGCGCAGACCGGCGTCGAGCGCGGCCACGGGACCCGCGCCCGGCGGGTCCTCGCGCGCCCAGCGCACCGGCCGGGCGGTGGGCCGGGGATCGGCGACCACGACGGTGGTGCGGGCGTCGGCGCAGGCGGCGAGCACCCGGTCGAGCAGCGCCCGCCCGCCCACGCGCACCCCCGGCTTGTCGGCGCCGCCGAGCCGCCGGGCGCCGCCGCCCGCGAGCACGACGGCGTCATACGCGGTGGCGGCCCGCGCCGACGGAGGGCCGGCGGGGGGGCCGGAGGGCTCGAACGAGGTCACCCCCTGAGTATGCGGGCCTCCTCGATCACAGGGAACGTGGGGAGCCGCGTGATCACAGCGTGCGCAGCAGCACCGCCGGCTGTTCCACGCAGTCCGCGACATAGCGCAGGAAGCCTCCGGCGGTGCCGCCGTCGCACACCCGGTGGTCGAAGGTGAGCGAGAGCTGCACGACCTGGCGCACGGCCAGCTCGCCCTCGTGCACCCACGGCTTGGGGACGATCCGGCCGACGCCCAGCATGGCCGCCTCGGGGTGGTTGATGATCGGCGTGGAGCCGTCGACGCCGAACACGCCGTAGTTGTTCAGCGTGAAGGTCCCGCCGGTCAGCTCGGCGGGGGTGAGCCGGCCGTCCCGGGCGAGGTCGGTGAGCCGGGCGAACTCCGCGGTGAGCCCCTCGGCGTCCCGGGCGTGCGCGTCGCGGACGACGGGCACGACCAGCCCCCGCTCGGTCTGCGCGGCGAAGCCCAGGTGCACCTGGTCGAACCGGACGATCTCCCGCGCCTGAAGGTCCACGGCGGAGTTCAGCTCCGGGAAACGGGCCAGGGCGGCGGTGCAGATACGGGCCAGCAGCGCGAGGAGGGAGATCTTCGGGCCGCCGACGGCGTTCATCGCGGCGCGGGCCCGCATCAGCTCGGTCGCGTCGGCGTCCACCCAGCAGGTCGCGTCGGGGATCTCGCGGCGGCTGCGGGAGAGCTTGTCGGCGACGGCGCCCCGGACGCCCTTGAGGGGGACGCGATGGCCGCCGGTGAGGGCGGCGGGGATCGGGGTGGGGGCCGCCGGGGCGGGCGAGGGCTCGGGCGTGGCCACCGCCGCCCTCAGGGCGTTCTCCACATCCGCCCGCAGGATGAGCCCGTCGGGGCCGGAGCCGGTGAGTTCGCGCAGATCCAGGCCGTTCTCGCGGGCGAGCCGGCGGACCAGCGGGGAGATCACCGGGACGGGTCCCCCGGGCAGACCGCCGCCGGCGCCCGGCCCGCCCGGTGCCGGGAGATCCCCGCGACCGCCCGCCGTGAGCGGCGCGGGAGCAAGGGGCGGCACCGGAGCGACGGGCGGCACGGGAACGGCAGGCGGCACGGGAGCGACGGGCGTCGGCCGTTCCGGCCGTACCCGCCTGCGTCGCGCCGGTGCCTCCGAGGTGCCGTAGCCCACCAGCACGTTCCCCGAGCCCGCCGCAGGACCGCCGGAGGCCGGCGGACCGACCGCGACGGTGATCAGCGGCGCGCCGACGGGCAGTTCGGTGCCCTCCTCGCCGAAGCGGGCGGTGACGACACCGCCGTAGGGGCAGGGCACCTCGACCATCGCCTTGGCCGTCTCGACCTCGACGACCGGCTGGTCCACGGCGACGACGTCGCCGACCTGGACGAGCCAGCGCACGATCTCCGCCTCGGTGAGCCCCTCACCGAGGTCGGGCAGCTTGAACTCCAGCACCTGTGCCATCAGTTCCCGGCCTCCCACTGCAGCCGTGCCACGGCGTCCAGGACACGGTCGACGCCAGGCAGATGGTGGCGCTCCAGCATCGGCGGCGGGTACGGGATGTCGAAGCCCGCGACGCGGAGCACCGGCGCCTCCAGGTGATGGAAGCAGCGCTCGGTGACCCGGGCCGCGATCTCCCCGCCGGGACCGCCGAAGGAGCCCGACTCGTGGACGACGACCGCGCGCCCGGTGCGGCGGACCGAGGCGGCGACCGTCTCGTCGTCGAAGGGCACCAGGGAGCGCAGGTCGACGACCTCGAGGTCCCAGCCCTCGGCGCGGGCCGCCTCGGCGGCTTCGAGGCAGACCGGGACCGAGGGGCCGTACGTGATCAGAGTCGCGCTGGTGCCGGCGCGGCGCACGACGGCGCGTCCGATCGGGTCGACCGTCTGCGGGTCCTCGGGGTTCCAGGTGTCCTTGGACCAGTACAGCCTCTTGGGTTCGAGGACCACGACCGGGTCGTCGGAGGCGATGGCGGCGCGCAGCAGTCCGTAGGCGTCGGCGACCGTGGCGGGCGTGACGACATGGAGCCCGGGGGTCGCCATGTAGTAGGCCTCGGAGGAGTCGCTGTGGTGCTCGACGCCGCCGATGCCGCCGCCGTAGGGGACGCGGATCGTGATCGGCAGGGGCATCCGGCCGCGGGTGCGGTTGCGCATCCGGGCGACATGGCTGATCAGCTGCTCGAACGCCGGGTAGGCGAACGCGTCGAACTGCATCTCGACGACCGGGCGCAGTCCGTACATGGCCATGCCGACGGCGGTGCCGAGGATGCCGGCCTCGGCGAGCGGGGTGTCGGTGCAGCGGTCCTCGCCGAACTCCTTCGCGAGCCCGTCGGTGACCCGGAAGACTCCGCCGAGGGTGCCCACGTCCTCGCCCAGGACGTGCACGGACGGGTCGGCCGCCATCGCGTCGCGCAGCGCGCGCGTGAGGGCCTGCGCCATGGTGGCGGGCTTGAGGGCGACGGTGGTCATCGGTGGGCGCCTTCCTGCTCCGCCGCGAGTTCGGCCTCCAGCAGGGCGCGCTGTTCGCGCAGCTGCGGGGTGTCCTCGGCGTACACGTGGGCGAAGAGGTCCATCGGGTCGAGGGCCGGGTCCTGGTTCATCCGGGCGCGCAGGTCGGCGGCCATCGTCTCGGCGGCGTCCTGTGCGGCCTGCCGGGCGTCGTCGTCGAGCAGCCCGCGCGCGGTGAGCTCGTGTTCCAGCAGGAGGATCGGGTCGTGCTCGCGCCAGGTCTCGACCTCGGCGTCGCCGCGGTAGCGGGTGGCGTCGTCGGCGTTGGTGTGGGCGTCGATGCGGTAGGTGACGGCCTCGACGAGGGTGGGGCCGCCGCCCTCGCGCGCCTGCCGTACGGCGTCGGTGAGGACCTCGTGCACGGCGGCGGCGTCGTTGCCGTCGACCAGGCGGCCCGGCATGCCGTAGCCGACGGCCTTGTGGGCGAGGGAGGGGGCGGCGGTCTGCTTGGCGAGCGGTACGGAGATCGCGAAGCCGTTGTTCTGGACGAGGAAGACGACCGGGGCCTGCCAGACGGCGGCGAAGTTCAGCGCCTCGTGGAAGTCGCCCTCGCTGGTGCCGCCGTCGCCGACCATGGCGAGCGCCACCACGTCGTCGCCCTTGAGGCGGGCGGCGTGCGCGAGTCCCACGGCGTGCGGGAGCTGGGTGGCGAGCGGGGTGCACAGGGGGGCCACCCGGTGCTCGTACGGGTCGTAGCCGGTGTGCCAGTCGCCGCGCAGCAGGGTGAGCGCCTCGACGGGGTCGACCCCGCGGGCGACGACCGCGAGGGTGTCGCGGTAGCTGGGGAACAGCCAGTCGCGGTCCTTCAGGGCCAGCGCGCCGGCGACCTCGCAGGCCTCCTGGCCGGTGCTGGAGGGGTAGACGGCGAGCCGTCCCTGCTTGGTGAGGGCGGTGGCCTGCGCGTTGTAGCGGCGGCCCAGCACCAGATGGGCGTACAGCCGCCGCAGCAGCTCCGGATCGGCCTTCGCGGCCTGCTCGGTGCCGAGGACGCGGTAGGGCTCCGCGTCGGGCAGCAGCGGCGCGGGGTCGGTGCGGGGCTGCCAGGCGGGCGGCGGGGTCGGCCGGTACGCGCCCCGCTGCTCCATGACCGTCATGACGGCACCTCCTCGTGGGAGCGGCTCAGGGAGGCGGGTCGGCTTGTGACCCGCCTCACCTACCGATTGTTCGGTCGTCGGCACATTTTGGCTACAGGCACCCTCAGGCTGTGGACAAACGGTTCTCCACAACCTGAGATGGACGCAGGACGTCCATGGCGGAGAGGCGGGGGGACATGGCACCTGAACAAATGGCCGAGTACCCAGAGAGCGGGGAGAGCGGGGACAGCGCGCAGGAGCCGCCGCCGGCGCGGCCGCTCGACGCCATCGACCGGGACATCCTGCAGATGCTCCAGGCGGACGGCCGGGCCTCGATACGGTCGGTCGCCGAACGGGTGCACGTCTCACGCGCCAACGCCTACGCGCGGATCAACCGTCTCGTCGAGGACGGCGTCATCCGGGGGTTCGGCGCCCGGGTGAACCACGAGCGGGCCGGCCAGGGGACGAGCGCGTACATCACGCTGAAGATCGTGCAGAACACCTGGCGGACCGTGCGCGAGCAGCTCAGACAGCTGCCCGGCGCCTCCCACATCGCCCTCGTGGGGGGCGATTTCGATGTCCTGCTGCTGGTGCACACGCCCGACAACAGGGCGCTGCGCGAGGTGGTGCTGACCCGGCTCCAGGCCATCCCCGAGGTGCTCAGCACCCGCACACTGCTGGTGTTCGAGGAGGAGGACCTGGAGCCGCAGGGGTAAGGCGTCAGTGCTCCGTGCGCAGGCCGGCGAAGACCAGGCGCACCACCGCGTCGGCCACGTCGCCCTCGGCCATCCCCCGGCCGCCCGGCCGGTACCACTCGACGATCGAGTTGATCATCCCGAAGACCAGCCGGGTGGCGAGCCGCACCTCCACGTCGCCGCGCACGTCCCCGTCGGCGGCGGACGCCTTCAGCAGGTCGGCGACCCGGTGGTCGAAGTCGCGGCGGCGCTCCAGGGCCCATCGCTCGGTGTCGGTGTTGCCGCGCACCCGCAGCAGCAGCGTGACGTACGGCAGTTCGCCGATGAGGACCTCGACCATGCGCCGTACGACGTACTCCAGGCGTTCCACGGAGCGCCCCACGCGCGCGTGCTCCTCCTCGAGGATGCCGAACAGCCCGTCCAGGGCCCGGCTGACGGCCCGCCGCAGCAGTTCCTCCTTGCCGGCCACATGGTGGTAGATCGAGGACTTGGAGATGCCTGCCGCGCGGGAGAGGTGCTCCATGGACGTGCCGTCGTAGCCGCGCTCGTTGAAGACCTGGACGGCGACGGAGAGCAGGGTCTCCGGGGTGTACGTGTCGCGCTTGGCGGTGGTCACGAGGCGCCCTCCCGCTTCTCGGTGGCGAACGAGTGCCGGTACAGGGCGAGGGACGGGGCGTAGCGGCCCGAAGGGTCGCGGTCGTGCAGGTCGTCCAGGAGGGAGAAGGCCCACATACGGCCGAGGCGACGGCTCCACTCGAAGGGGCCGAGGGGGTAGTTCACGCCGAGGCGCATCGCGGTGTCGATGTCCTCCTCGGTGGCGACGCCCTTGGCCACGGCGTCGTGCGCGAGGTCGACGATCCGGGCGACCGTGCGGGCGACGATCATTCCGGGGATGTCGCCGATGACGCTGACGTCCTTGCCGAGCGCCTGGAACAGGCCGATCGCCTCGGACAGGGTCTGCTGCGAGGTGTCCTGGGAGGCGGACAGGGCGATCCGGGTGGCCTTGCGGTAGTCGAGGGCGAGGTCGAAGTAGACGACGTCGCGGAACTCCACGGAGGTCTGGCCGTCGGCGAGGGCGAGCTGGCCGCCGCCGGGCAGCACCAGCCGGGTGCCGTGGTCCTCCTCGTCCTCGCGGACCTGGATGCCCGCCTCGCGGATCAGCGCGAGCAGCTCGGCGGCGGGGCCCAGGTCGCCCTCGGCGAGGACGTAGGCGGGCGCCTGCTGCTTCTCGGCGGTGTGCGGCTCGGCGCCCTCCGCCCCCGTGCCGTCGTCGCGGTAGTCGAACCAGCCGTGGCCGGTCTTGCGGCCGAGGCGGCCGGACTCGACGAGACGGCGCTGGGCGAGCGAGGGGGTGAAGCGCACGTCCTGGAAGAAGGACTGCCACACCGAGTGCGTGACGGACTCGTTGACGTCCTGCCCGATCAGGTCGGTCAGTTCGAAGGCGCCCATCCGGAAGCCGCCGGACTCGCGCAGTACCGCGTCGATGGTGGCCGGGTCGGCGCCCTGCGCCTCGTAGACCGCGAACGCCTCGGCGTAGAAGGGCCGCGCGATGCGGTTGACGATGAAGCCGGGGGTGTCGGCGCAGGCGACCGGGGTCTTGCCCCAGGAGCGGGCGGTCTCGTACGCGCGCGTGGCCGACGTGACGTCGGTGGCGTACCCGGAGACGACCTCGACCAGCGGCAGCAGCGGCGCCGGGTTGAAGAAGTGCAGGCCCACAAAACGGCCCGGGTTGCGCAGGGCGCCGCCGATGGCCGTCACCGACAGGGAGGACGTGTTGGTGGCGAGCAGACAGTCCTCGCCGACCACGTCCTCCAGCGCGCGGAAGAGCTCCTGCTTGACGTCCAGCTGCTCCAGGACGGCCTCCACGACCAGTCCGCAGTCCGCGAGGTCGCCGAGGCTCTCCGCGGCCACCAGACGCGCGCGTGCGATGTCCCGGTCGGAGGCGGCGAGACGGTTCTTCTCCACGAGCCGGTCGAGGCGGGCGCCGATCGCGACGGCCGCTTCCCGGGCCCGGCCGGGGGCGGTGTCGAACAGCCGTACGGGGTGGCCGGCGACCAGCGCGACCTGGGCGATGCCCTGGCCCATGGTGCCGGTGCCGACGACGGCCACGGGGCTGCTGAGGTCGAGTGCTGTCATGTGCGCGATCCTCCCGCACGGGGTTTTCCACAGATGCGGCAGGCCCCCTTGTCCCGACCGATCGTTCGGTTACTCTAGCCCTGACTGGCTGTTCCTGCCCAGGTTTCCGCCAGGTCATGAGCTCGACGGAGAGTTCTCAAGACGAGGAGTTGGTCCCGCATGGCCGCCGCCGAACCGACCGCGCACGATCTGATCGCCCAGCACCGGCCCACCCTCGACCAGGCCCTGGAGGCAATCCGCACCCGCGCGTACTGGTCCCCCCACCCGGAGCACCCCAAGGCCTACGGCGAGAACGGCAGCCTGGACGCTGCGGCCGGCAAGGCCGCCTTCGACGCCCTCCTGAACACCCGTCTCGACCTCGGCCAGCCCGGCACCGACGACTGGGTGGGCGACGAGACCTCCCCCTACGGCATCGCGCTCGGCGTGACCTATCCGCACGCGGACGTCGACGTGCTGCTGCCCGCCATGGCGGCCGGGCAGCGCGCCTGGCGCGAGGCGGGCGCGGAGGTCCGCGCGGTGGTCTGCCTGGAGATCCTCAAGCGGATCGCCGACCGGACGCACGAGTTCGCGCACGCGGTCATGCACACCTCCGGCCAGGCGTTCATGATGGCGTTCCAGGCGGGCGGCCCGCACGCGCAGGACCGCGCCCTGGAGGCCGTGGCGTACGCGTACGCCGAACAGATCCGCACGCCGGGCACGGCGGAGTGGAGCAAGCCCCAGGGCAAGCGCGACCCGCTCGCGATGACCAAGACGTTCACCCCCGTCCCGCGCGGCATCGCCCTGCTCATCGGCTGCAACACCTTCCCCACGTGGAACGGCTACCCGGGCCTGTTCGCCTCCCTGGCCACCGGCAACGCGGTCCTGGTCAAGCCCCACCCGCGCGCGGTGCTGCCGCTCGCGCTGACCGTGGGCGTCGCGCGCGAGGTGCTCGCCGCGGCCGGCTTCGACGCCAACCTCGTCGCCCTGGCCGCCGAGCGCCCGGGCGAGGGCATCGCCAAGACCCTCGCGACCCGCCCCGAGATCAAGATCATCGACTACACGGGCTCGACCTCCTTCGGCGACTGGCTGGAGGCCAACGCCCGACAGGCGCAGGTCCACACCGAGAAGGCCGGCGTCAACACGGTCGTCGTGGAGTCCACCGCGCACTACAAGGGCATGCTCGCCAACCTGGCGTTCTCGCTGTCCCTGTACAGCGGCCAGATGTGCACCACCCCGCAGAACCTGCTGATCCCCCGCGACGGCATCCACACCGACGAGGGCCCGAAGACCTACGACGAGGTGGTCGCCGACCTCGCCCGCTCCGTCGACGGCCTGCTCGGCGACGACGCGCGCGCGAACGCGCTGCTCGGCGCCATCGTCAACCCGGACGTCAAGGCCCGGCTGGAGGCCGCCGCCGGCCTCGGCGAGGTCGCCCTCGCCTCCCGCGAGGTGACGAACCCGGAGTTCCCGGACGCGGTCGTGCGCACGCCGGTGATCGTGAAGCTGGACGGGGCGCGGAAATACTGGGAGGGCGCGGACGACGAGGCCGCGTACATGAGCGAGTGCTTCGGGCCGGTCTCCTTCGCCGTCGCCGTCGACTCCGCCGCGGACGCGCTGGCGCTGCTGCGGCGGACGGTGCGGGAGAAGGGGGCGATGACGGTGGGCGCGTACACGACCGACGACGCGTTCGAGCGGGACGTCGAGGAGGTCTGTCTGGAGGAGTCCGCGCAGTTGTCGCTCAACCTCACCGGTGGGGTGTACGTCAACCAGACGGCTGCCTTCTCCGACTTCCACGGGTCGGGGGGCAACCCGGCGGCCAACTCCGCGCTGTGTGACGGGGCGTTCGTGGCGAATCGGTTCCGGGTGGTCGAGGTGCGCCGGGACGCCTGAGGGCGCGGGAGGGCACGGGAGGGCACGGGAGGGCACGGGAGGGCGCCTCACGGCCCTCCCGACGCGCTCCAGTGGTACAGCGTCATCGCCACGCTCGTCGCCAGGTTGTAGCTGGAGACCTGGGGGCGCATCGGCAGGGACAGCAGGTGGTCGGCGCGGGCGCGCAGCTCGGTGGAGAGGCCGGTGCGTTCGGAGCCGAAGGCCAGGAGGGCGTCGTCGGGGAGCTTGACGCCCCGTAGGTCGTCGCCCTCGGGGTCCAGGGCGAACAGCGGGCCGGCGGGCAGGTCGGGCACGGCCAGCCGCTCCACGGCGGTCGCGAAGTGCAGGCCCGCCCCACCGCGCACGACGGTCGGATGCCAGGGGTCGAGCGTGCCGGTGGTGACCACGCCGGTCGCCGCGAAGCCGGCGGCCAGCCGGATCACCGCACCCGCGTTGCCCAGGTTGCGCGGGTTGTCGAGGACCACGACGGGCGCGGTGCGCGGTGTGTGCGCCAGCCTCGCCAGCTGTGCCTCGCGGGAGGGTCGTACGGCCAGGGCGGCCACGGCCGTGGGATGCGGGCGGGGGACCAGCGTGGCGTACGTGGTCTCCGGGACCTCCGTCAGAAGGGCGTCCAGGGTGTCGCGTACGTCCGGGGCGAGCTCGTCGGCCAGGGCGAGCGCGGCCGCGCGGTCGGCGGTGACCGCGACCGGCACCTCCGCTCCGAAGCGCACGGCGTGCTTGAGGGCGTGGAAGCCGTCCAGCAGGACGTGCGAGTCGGCCAGGCGGCGCCAGGCGCTGACGGGGTCGGTCATCGCATCGCTCACGGGGTCGGGCATAGGTCGGTCATGTCGGGGAGCCTACGTGGCTGGGCTCGGTGTTCTCCGGAGTCCGCTGGTGCGGCAGGGCAACCCGGCCGTCGCGCGAGAACACCAGCTCACGCGCGCGCAGCGACCAGGCGCCGAGGCGGCGCAGGAAGGGCGTCGGCAGGAAGATCGCATCCGCAGCGATCATCGCCAGGGAGAAGAACGGCAGGCCGAGGACGACGGCGATCGCGGCGTGCTCGGTCATCATCACCGCCAGCAGGACGTTCTTCACCCGGCGGTTGAACAGCGTGAACGGGAAGGCGACCTGCACGACGACCGTGCCGTACGTCACCAGCATCACCATGGTGCCGCTGCTCGACAGCAGGTCGCCGAGCACGGGCCAGGGCGAGAAGTAGTCCAGGTGCAGGGGGTAGTAGACGGCGGTGCCGTCCTGCCAGCGCGAGCCCTGGATCTTGTACCAGCCGGCCGTCGCGTAGATCAGACAGGCCTCGGCCATGATCACGACCAGGGCGCCGTTGTGCAGGATGTTGCCGATCACGTCGAGCAGGATCCGCGGCTCCGCCGACCCGGTGCGGCGCCCGACGAGCCACCACAGGGCCTGCGCGGCCCAGGCCGCCCACAGGAGCGCCGGAATCGTCCACTGGCTGTGGAAGCCGCCCGTGGCCGTCACGGTGATCAGCACGGCCCCGAGGGCGAACCACAGGGCGGGCCCGACCCGGTCGGTGACCCGTTCGCCCCGCGCGCGTGCCTCCTCGGCGCGGCGCGCCCGGCGGGCGTCCAGCGACCACACCCGGCCGCAGCGGGTGAACACCAGGTAGATCGACATCAGGTGCAGGACGTTGTCGCCGCCGTCCCCCATGAAGACGCTGCGGTTCTGCAGCGAGAGCACACCGACCATGAACAGCACCGACATGGTGCGGGTGCGCCAGCCCACCAGGAGCAGGGCGCTCGCGAGGACGGCGAGGGCGTACACGAGCTCGAACCAGACCCGCCCGTCCGACCACATCAGGGCCGTGAACGCGCCGTTGGTGTCGATCAGCTGCTTGGCCAGGACCCAGCTCCAGGGGCTGTCGGGGCCGTAGAGCTCCGCGCGGTGGGGGAGCTCGCGCAGCAGGAACATCAGCCAGGTCGCGCTGAAGCCGATCCGGACCACGGCGCTCTGGTACGGGCCGTGCGCGGACTCGGTCACGCGTGCGATGGCGGAGGACACCGTGAGGGTGAAGCGGTTCACCGCACACCTCCCCGGGCCTCGGCGGCCGGCACCGTCCACCAGGGCAGCACCCGGTACACCGGCGTCGAGGACGCCTTCTCCGTGCTCCACTTCGGCGGGGTCACGTTGACGGTCCGGGAGCGGACCTGGACCCGCTCGAGCTTCCCGTCCTCACCGGCGGCTCCACCGCGGTGCAGGCGCAGCTCGACGATCCGGCGCAGATAGGTCTCGGAGAGGTCGCCGCGCAGACCGACGGGGCGGTTGTCGGAGCCGTGGGTGGCGGTGAAGAAGTCCCAGGCGCGGCGCAGCTCGTTCTGCTGGGTGTGGCTCGGCACGATGTTGCGGTCGATGTCCCGGCCGTCCTGCGCGGACAGGTCGTACCAGCCGGTGGTGCGCAGGCCGCCGTCCGCGGTGCTGATCCGGGCGCGGACCTGGACCGCGATGTTCTGCTGGAGCGGGTTCGGCGCGAACAGCTTCCAGTTCTGTTCGAACTCCGGGTAGACCCAGTCGTCTATCGCCCTGCCGTGGGTCTTCGTCACCGTGTTCGAGGGCGCGACGTGCAGGAACACCATTCCCAGGTGCACACAGACGGCGACGGCGACGACGGCCAGCGCCAGGGCGGCGCCTATCTGGTAGCGGGGCGAGAGCGCGGCCACACCGGTACGGGGTTCGGGGGGAGGCGCGTCGTCCGGGGGCGGGGTGCCGAGGGGCGCGGCGGCCGGCAGCGGGGTGTCCTCGGGTGCGGCGCCCTGCGGCGGCACGCTCACCGGCGCGGCGGCCGACGACGGAGTCTCCGCCTCCGGTTCCGGCGCCGCCCCCGGCCCCCGTGCGGCGTCACGCCCTGTGTCGTACGCGTCCATTCCGCCCCGTTCCCCGATCCCGGTCGACTTCCCGTGTCCGCTGCGGCTGCCCGTGCCTGCCGCGTCGCGCAATCGCGAACGGTACTCAGCCCCACCCGCTCGGCGCAGCCCCTCCCCGCCCGCAGGTTATCCACAGCGGTTGACACCTTACGACGGCCGTCCCACCATGGAATCGCACGGACCGAACGATCGGTCGGGAGCGATCCGGACGGACAGCCGGGGAAGACAGCCGGACAGACAGCCGGGAAGCCAGGCAGACAGCCAGGAAGACAGAGGGGGACCTCATGGCGACAGCTACCGCGCCCCGCACGGCCGACGACGAGGCGTACCAGCGCACCTTCGACGCCGCCGTCGCCGCCGACGAGCGCATCGAGCCCCGCGACTGGATGCCCGACGCCTACCGCGCGACGCTGGTGCGGCAGATCGCCCAGCACGCCCACTCCGAGATCATCGGCATGCAGCCCGAGGCCAACTGGATCACCCGCGCGCCCTCCCTGCGCCGCAAGGCCATCCTGATGGCCAAGGTCCAGGACGAGGCCGGCCACGGGCTCTACCTCTACAGCGCCGCCGAAACGCTCGGCGTCGGCCGCGACGAACTGCTCGACAAGCTCCACACCGGCCGCCAGAAGTACTCCTCGATCTTCAACTACCCCACGCTGACCTGGGCGGACGTCGGCGCGATCGGCTGGCTCGTGGACGGCGCGGCGATCACCAACCAGGTCCCCCTGTGCCGCTGCTCCTACGGGCCGTACGCCCGCGCGATGGTCCGCATCTGCAAGGAGGAGTCCTTCCACCAGCGCCAGGGGTACGAACTGCTGCTGGCCCTCAGCCGCGGCACCCCCGAACAGCACGCGATGGCGCAGGACGCGGTGGACCGCTGGTGGTGGCCCTCGCTGATGATGTTCGGCCCGCCCGACGACGAGTCCGCGCACTCCGCGCAGTCCACGGCCTGGAAGATCAAGCGGCACTCCAACGACGAGCTGCGCCAGCGCTTCGTCGACATCTGCGTCCCGCAGGCGGAGTCCCTCGGCCTCACCCTGCCCGACCCGGACCTCCGGTGGAACGAGGAGCGGGGGCACCACGACTTCGGCCCGATCGACTGGACGGAGTTCAAGGAGGTCATCAAGGGCAACGGGCCGTGCAACGAACAGCGGATCACCCAGCGCAGGCGGGCCCACGACGAGGGCGCGTGGGTCAGGGAGGCGGCCGCGGCCCACGCGGCCAAGCACAGCACGGAAAGGAACGGGTCCTCGGCATGACGAACACCGACTGGCCACTGTGGGAGGTCTTCGTGCGCTCCCGGCGCGGCCTCTCCCACACCCACGCCGGCAGCCTGCACGCACCGGACGCGGAGTTCGCCCTGCGCAACGCCCGCGATCTGTACACCCGGCGCGGCGAGGGCGTGTCCATCTGGGTGGTGCCGTCCTCGGCGGTCACCGCCTCCTCGCCCGACGAGAAGGACCCGTTCTTCGAGCCGTCCGCCGACAAGCCCTACCGGCACCCGACCTTCTACGAGATCCCGGAGGGGGTGCAGCACCTGTGACCGCGACCGTCCCGATGACCGCCGCCCTCGCCCTCGGCGACGACGCCCTGGTGCTCTCCCACCGCCTCGGCGAGTGGATGGGCCACGCGCCCGTGCTGGAGGAGGAGGTCGCCCTCGGCAACATAGCCCTCGATCTGCTGGGCCAGGCCCGCGTCCTGCTGTCGATGGCCGGTGACGAGGACGCCCTCGCCTATCTGCGGGAGGAGCGCGCCTTCCGCAACCTCCAGCTCGTCGAGCAGCCGAACGGCGACTTCGCCCACACCATCGCCCGCCAGCTGTACTTCTCGACGTACCAGCATCTGCTCTACGCCGAACTGGCCACCGGCGACAGCCCGTTCGCCGCCCTCGCCGCCAAGGCCGTCAAGGAGACCGCCTACCACCGCGACCACGCCGAGCAGTGGACCCTGCGGCTCGGCGACGGCACCGACCTCAGCCATGAGCGGATGCGGACGGCGTGCACCGCGCTGTGGCGGTTCACCGGCGAGATGTTCCAGCCGGTGGACGGGCTCGACACGGATACCGGGGCGCTGCGGGCCGGCTGGCTGGAGGCGGTCGGCGCGGTGCTGCGGCAGGCCGGTCTGCCGGTTCCCGAGGGAGCGCAGTCCGGCGCCTGGACGGCCGGCGCGGGCCGGCAGGGCCTGCACACCGAACCGTTCGGCCTGATGCTCGCCGAGATGCAGCATCTGCACCGCAGCCACCCGGGGGCGTCATGGTGACCGCCACCGCCCTGGAGGCGGAGCTGCTCGCGCTGGCCGGTTCGGTGCCGGACCCGGAGCTGCCCGTGCTGTCGCTGAGCGAGCTGGGCGTGGTGCGGGGCGTGCGCGTCCAGGACGCCGGCGCCGTCGAGGTCGAGCTGACCCCGACGTACACCGGCTGCCCGGCGATCGAGACGATGGCCGCGGACATCCGGCAGGTGCTGCACGAGCACGGCGTCCGGGACGTCACCGTGCGCACGGTGCTGGCCCCGGCCTGGTCGACGGACGACATCACGGCCGAAGGCCGCCGCAAACTGCGGGAGTTCGGCATAGCGCCGCCCCGGACCACGCGGGAGACCGGCCCGGTCGCACTGCTTCTGGGCCCCACCAGGACGCTCGACGAGGACCCGGTGCGCTGCCCGCACTGCGGCTCCGCCGACACCGAGCTGCTCAGCCGGTTCTCCTCCACCGCCTGCAAGGCGCTGCGCCGCTGTCTGGCCTGCCGTGAACCCTTCGACCACTTCAAGGAGTTGTGATGGCCCGAGCCGTGACGGCCCGTTTCCACCCGCTCCCGGTGGCCGCGGTGGACCGGCTCACCGACGACTCCGTCGCCCTCACCCTCACCGTCCCCGAGGCCCTGCGCGAGGAGTACCGGCACGCGCCCGGCCAGCACCTCGCGCTGCGGCGGGTGGCCGACGGCGGCGAGATCCGGCGGACGTACTCGATCTGCTCTCCCGCCCCCGACCCGGCCGGCGAGGGACCGCGCACGCTGCGGGTGGGCGTGCGGCTGGTCGACGGCGGCTCCTTCTCGACGTACGCGCTGAAGGAGATCGCCGTCGGCGACGAGCTGGAGGTGATGACCCCGGCGGGCCGGTTCACGCTCGACCCGGCGCCCGGGCTGTACGCGGCGATCGTCGGCGGCAGCGGCATCACCCCCGTGCTGTCGATCGTCTCCACCCTGCTGGCACGCGAACCCGGCGCCCGGTTCTGTCTGATACGCGGCGACCGTACGGCCGCGTCGACGATGTTCCTGGAGGAGGTCGCCGACCTCAAGGACCGTTATCCCGAGCGGCTGCAGCTGGTCACCGTGCTCTCCCGGGAGGAACAGCAGGCGGGGCTGCCGTCCGGACGGCTGGACCGGGAGCGGCTGACCGGGCTGCTGCCGGCGCTGCTGCCGGTCGCGGAGGTGGCGGGCTGGTTCCTGTGCGGACCGTTCGGGCTGGTGCAGGGCGCCGAGCGGACCCTGCGCGAGCTGGGCGTGGCCCGCTCCCGGATCCACGAGGAGATCTTCCATGTGGACGGCGCCGCGCCCACCGCCCGCGTGGCGGCGCCCGCGCACGCCACGGTGACGGCCCGGCTCGACGGCCGGGGCGGCAGCTGGCCGGTGCGGGACGGGGAGTCGGTGCTGGACACGGTGCTGCGCAACCGGCCCGACGCGCCCTACGCCTGCAAGGGCGGGGTGTGCGGGACCTGCCGGGCCTTCCTGGTCTCCGGCGAGGTGCGCATGGACCGCAACTACGCGCTGGAACGGGAGGAGACGGAGGCCGGGTATGTGCTGGCGTGCCAGTCGCATCCGGTGACGGAGGCGGTGGAGGTGGACTTCGACCGGTGAGGTGCGGGGGCCCGCCGCGGGCGTTCCCTTCTTCTAGAACCTGTTCTATCTTGACGGACCGTCAGATCGACCGTCAGATCGACCGTCGGATCCAGGCGCAGCCATCGCGGTGCCGCCGGATCAGCCGACCCGTCGGAGAGGACAGGCCGTGGACTTCACCTTCAGCGAGGAGCAGCAGGCGGCGGCCGAGGCGGCGCGCGGAGTCTTCGCCGGGGTCGCGCCCGACGCCGTGCCGAGCCCCGCGCTCACCCAGGGCCGCCCGGTGGCCGACGACTTCGACCGGGCGCTGTGGGCCACGCTCGCCTCGGCCGATCTGCTGAGCCTGCTGCTCGACGAGGAGTACGGCGGGGCCGGACTGGACGCCGTGGCGCTGTGCCTGGTGCTGCGGGAGGCCGGGAAGGTGCTGGCGCGGGTGCCGCTGCTGGAGAGCACCGCGGCCGCCGCGGCCGTCCAGGCGTACGGCGGGCCGGAGCTGAAGGCCGAGCTGCTCGCGCGGGCCGGACGGGGCGAGGTCGTGCTGACCGCCGCCGCGCACGGCCGCACCGGGCACGACGCAGCCGAACTCGCCGTGACCGCCCGGCGGGACGGCGCGGGGGGCGCGGGCGGCACGGGCGGCGAGGCTGGCGCGGGCGGTGCGAGCGGCATGGGCGTTGACGCAGGCGCGGGCGGCGGCGATGACTGGATTCTGGACGGGGTGCAGACGGCGGTGCCCTGGGCGTATGAGGCCGACTACCTCCTCGTACCGGCGCGCACCGGCGACGACCGCGGTGTCCTCGCCGTGGTCGCACGGGAGCGGGAGGGGGTCGTCCTCGCCGAGCAGATCTCCACCACCGGGGAGCGGCTGGGCGAACTGCGGCTGGAGTCGGCGCGGATCCCGGCCCGGTACGTCCTCACCGCCGAGGGTGCCGGGGAGTGGCTGCGGCAGCTGCTGGCCACCGGTACGTGTGCGCTGGCGCTCGGCCTCGGGGACCGGGTCCTCGGGATGACCGGCGACTACGCGAGCAAGCGGGAGCAGTTCGGGCACCCGATCGCCACCTTCCAGGCCGTCGCCGTGCAGGCCGCCGACCGCTACATCGACCTGCGCGCCATGGAGGTCACCCTGTGGCAGGCCGCCTGGCGGATCGCCTCCGGGGCGCCGGGCGCGCTGCCCGCCTCCGGCGATGTCGCCGTGGCCAAGATCTGGGCCTCGGAAGGGGTACGGCGGATCGTGCAGACGGCACAGCATCTGCACGGCGGGTTCGGTGCCGACGTCGACTACCCGCTGCACCGCTACCACGCCTGGGCCAAGCATCTCGAGCTGTCGCTCGGGCCGGCGGCCGCCCACGAGGAGACCCTGGGCGACCTGCTGGCCGCCCATCCCCTCGTCGGCTGACCGTCAGGCTCCCCAGGCTAGAGAACGGCCCCCGGCTGTCCCTCGTCGGTGACGACGGGACGGCCCAGGGCCTGCCAGAACTGCATACCGCCGTCGACGTTCACGGCGTCGATGCCCTGCTGGACGAGGTACATGGTGACCTGGGCCGAGCGGCCGCCGGAGCGGCAGATCACATGGACGCGTCCGTCCTGCGGGGCCGCCTCGGTCAGCTCGCCGTAGCGGGCGACGAACTCGCTGATGGGGATGTGCAGCGCGCCTTCGGCGTGACCCGCCTGCCACTCGTCGTCCTCGCGGACGTCCAGCAGGAAGTCGCCGTTCTCGACCTCGCCGACCTCGACCGTGGGCACCCCAGCTCCAAAACTCATGCCCCCGACGCTACCGGACGTGACAAGCCGGGCTACCCCACGAGCTCGGCGAGCTCCGCCTCCTTCTTGGCGACATCGATCAGCAGCTGCTCGGCGATCTCGTCCAGGAGGCGGTCGGGGTCGTCCGGAGCCATCTTCAGCATGGAGCCGATGGCGCTGTCCTCCAGGTTGCGGGCGACCAGCGTGAGCAGTTCCTTGCGCTCGGCGAGCCACTCCAGGCGGGCGTACAGCTCCTCGCTGGGCGTCGGGCGGCGCTCGGCGGGCGGCGGGCCGGCGGCCCACTCCGCGGCGAGCTCGCGCAGCGCGGCCTCGTCACCGCGGGCGTAGGCGGCGTTGACTCGGGTGATGAACTCCTCGCGCCGGGCCCGCTCCCCGTCCTCCTGCGCCAGATCGGGGTGGGCCTTGCGGGCCAGCTCGCGGTAGAGCTTGCGGGCCTCCTCGCTGGGCCGCACCCGCTCCGGGGGGCGCACCGGCTGGTCCGTGAGCATCGCCACGGCCTCCGGGAAGAGGCCCTCGCCGTCCATCCAGCCGTGGAACAGTTCCTCGACCCCCGGCATCGGCAGCACCCGGGCCCGCGCCTCCCGCGCGGCGCGCAGGTCCTCGGGGTCACCGGTGCGGGCCGCCCTCGCCTCGGCTATCTGTGCGTCCAGCTCGTCGAGCCGGGTGTACATGGGGCCGAGTTTCTGGTGGTGGAGCCGCGAGAAGTTCTCGACCTCGACGCGGAAGGTCTCCACCGCGATCTCGAACTCGATCAACGCCTGCTCGGCGGCCCGCACGGCCTGCTCCAGCCGCTCCTCGGGCCGCGACTGCTCAGCTTCGGGGGTCGTCACCCGACCAGCGTAGGCCAAGCGCGACGTACCTACCGGCGTGCCTCGGGGCAATCCACGGCGACCCACTCGGCCTCGAGATCCCGGCAGACCACCATCAGCGTTCCGGGACGGCAGGCGATCTCATGGGTGCAGCCCTCGGGATGCGGGAGGATCTCGTCGAGGATCACATCGCCGAGGTCGTCGAGGGCGCAGACGTCGAGGATCCCGGCCTGAAAGCGGGAGACGCCCCGGTAGCGGACCACCAGGTCCTCGTCGTGCTTCCAGCAGTTGTGGCCGAAGTGGATCTCGATGTCGCCGTCCCCGGTCCGGCGGGCCTCGCCCGGCTTGAGGTCCTTCACGCACCGCTTGCCGGAGAAGGTGTAGTGGGCGGGGTCGGTGGCGAAGGCGCGGGCCCCCGGTGGCAGCTGCTCCGCCAGCTCGGGGAGCCGCTCCAGATAGGGCCGGGGGTCGATGACCCCGGTCAGGCCCCCGACCTCGCCGTCGAGATCCACGTACCTCACCAGGACGTCATCCTTCTCACACTCCCGTCTCCGCCGCGATCCTCCCCGCCCGTACCGCCGTCACCAGGTCGCTGTGGTCGGCCTCCGTGCGGTCGGCGTAGGTGACGGCGAAGGCGGCGATCGCCTCGTCGAGTTCCTCGTTCTTGCCGCAGTAGCCGGCGATCAGGCGTGGGTCGGCGCTGTGGGAGTGGGCGCGGGCCAGGAGGGCGCCGGTCATCCGGCCGTAGTCGTCGACCTGGTCGGCGGCGAGCGCGGCCGGGTCGACGCTGCCCTTGCGGTTGCGGAACTGCCGTACCTGGAAGGGCCGCCCCTCGACGGTCGTCCAGCCCAGCAGGATGTCACTGACGACCTGCATCCGCTTCTGGCCGAGGACCACCCGGCGGCCCTCGTGGGCCTCGTCCGGCGTCTCGAAGCCGGCCGTCCGCAGATGCGGCACCAGGGCCGAGACACGCGCCTCCTTCACCTGGAGGATCAGCGGCTCGCCCCGGTGGTCCAGGAGCAGGACGACGTACGAGCGGGTGCCGACGCTGCCCGTGCCGACGACCCGGAAGGCGACGTCGTGGACCGCGTGCCGGGCGAGCAGGGGGTGGCGGTCCTCGGAGAGGGTGGCCAGGTACGGCTCCAGGGAGAGGGCCACCGCCGCGGCCTCCCCGTCCGGGATCCGGCGCAGCACCGGCGGGGCGTCGACGAAGTGGCGGCCCCCGTCCTCGGTGCGGGTGGTCGACTTCGCCGCGAACCGCCCGCTGGTGTTGGCCCGCGCCTTCTCCGAGACCCGCTCCAGGGTGCCCACGAGGTCGTGGGCGTCGGTGTGGGAGACGAGCTCCTCGTCGGCGATCGCGTTCCAGGCGTCCAGCACCGGGAGCCTGGCCAGCAGCCGCATGGTGCGGCGGTACGAGCCGGCCGCGCCGTGGGCGGCCTGGCGGCAGGTGTCCTCGTCGGCGCCGGCCTCCCGGCCCGCGAGCACCAGGGAGGCGGCGAGCCGCTTGAGGTCCCACTCCCAGGGGCCGTGGACCGTCTCGTCGAAGTCGTTGAGGTCGATCACGAGACCGCCGCGGGCGTCCCCGTACAGACCGAAGTTGGCCGCGTGGGCGTCACCGCAGATCTGGGCGCCGATCCGGGTCATCGGGGTGCGGGCGAGGTCATGGGCCATGAGACCGGCCGAGCCGCGCAGGAAGGCGAACGGAGTGGCCGCCATCCGTCCGACCCGTATCGGCGTCAGCTCCGGGATACGCCCCTGGTTGGACTCCTCCACCGCCGTCACCGCGTCCGGGCGGGAGGCGTCCAGGTCGAGCAGGGCGTGCGAGGACCGCGCGACCGCGTCCCGCAGCGCCTTGCCCCGCTCCTTCGGCGTGACGGCCCGAGCCGCCACCCCGGCGCCCGCCCCGGCCCCCGTCACGACCTCGGCCGCGGCCCCGGCCTCCGAGGCGAACCGCCCGGCGAATCCGCGCACATGAGGCAGCCTGCGCGCCCCGCCCGCCACTGCCCCCGCCTCGACCTCGGCCACAGTGACCGCCTCCCCCACATATCCGCACACGTCGATCAATTCGAGCCGACCGTACAGCCCGTGGCCTGCATCACGGCAGCCCTGTTTCACGTGAAACCAAGGAGGTCGACAGCCTGAGACGTTCCTCACACGCTGTAAGCACCTCACGCCCCGCTCGACACAACGCAGAAGCCCCCAGGTCTGAGACCTGGGGGCTTCCGACTGGTGCGCGAGGGGGGAGTTGAACCCCCACGCCCTTGCGGGCACTGGAACCTGAATCCAGCGCGTCTGCCTATTCCGCCACCCGCGCATTGGGTGTGTCCTCCGGCTTCGGGCTTTTCTTCCCTCGGGCCTTCCGACATGCAGAACAGTAGCACGGTGACCAGGGTGCGTTCACATCCCTTATCCGGGGCAGAGGACCCCTGAAGAGGGCGTCGGCAACCTCCTACGTCTCGGCGGTGACTGGTTCACGTATCAACCTCGTACCTATGGCGCTCGTCTCCCCGGGAGCCGGACGAGGTCCACAGTCGGGTGCGGGACACTGGTCGTCGGCCGCCTCTACGATCCTGGGCAGAAAACAGGTACGGAAGCAGGTACGGAGACAGGTGCGGACGAGGGCGTCGACACCCGTCGACGGGGCCGACAGAGGGAACCAGCCGATTCAGCGGCGCGTGGATACGATCAGTAAGCAGTACCAGGTAAGCAGCAGGACACGGGACGCAGGTCACGACGGAGGAGGTGCCTCATGGGAGTCCTGAAGAAGTTCGAGCAGCGTCTCGAGGGTCTGGTCAACGGCACCTTCGCCAAGGTCTTCAAGTCCGAGGTCCAGCCCGTGGAGATCGCGGGAGCGCTGCAGCGCGAGTGCGACAACAACGCGACGATCTGGAACCGCGACCGGACCGTCGTCCCCAATGACTTCATCGTGGAGCTGAGCGCGCCGGACTACGAGCGCCTCAGCCCCTACTCCGGCCAGCTCGGCGACGAGCTCGCCGGCATGGTGCGCGACTACGCCAAGCAGCAGCGCTACACCTTCATGGGACCGATCAAGGTCAACCTGGAGAAGGCGGACGACCTCGACACCGGCCTGTACCGGGTCCGCAGCCGTACGCTCGCCTCCTCCAGCAGCCAGGCCGCCGCGGGCGCACCCGGCGGCGCGGCCCAGCGGCCCGGCGGATACGGCCAGCCGCCCGCCGGCGGCACCGCCGCTCCCCCCATGCCGTCCGCGCCGCCACCGGCCGCCGGCGGCCGTCCCGGCGGATACGGCTATCCGCCCGCCGCCGGTGCCCAGCGCCCCGGCGCGGCGGGCGGCGGACTCGCCGGCGCCCCGGCGCCCGGCTCGCGCGCCCGCCACTGGATCGAGATCAACGGCACCCGCCACCAGATCTCCCGCAACACCCTCGTGCTGGGCCGCTCCACCGAGGCCGACGTGCGGATCGACGACCCCGGCGTCTCCCGCCGGCACTGCGAGATCCGCACCGGCTCGCCGTCGACGGTCCAGGATCTCGGCTCCACCAACGGCATCGTGGTGGACGGGCAGCACACCACCCGCGCTACGCTCCGCGACGGCTCGCGGATCGTCGTGGGCAGCACCACCGTTATCTATAGGCAAGCCGAAGGGTGAAGCGGGGGCAATGTCAGAGCTGACCCTCACGGTCATGCGGCTGGGTTTCCTGGCCGTACTGTGGCTGTTCGTGATCGTGGCCGTGCAGGTCATCCGCAGCGACCTGTTCGGTACGCGCGTCACCCAGCGCGGCTCGCGACGGGAAGCGGGACGACCGCAGCAGGCACAGCGCCAGCAGGCGCCCCCGCAGCAGCGCCAGCAGCCCGCCGCCGCCTCAGGTGGCCGCCGGGGCCGTAACGCCCCGACCAAACTCGTCGTGTCCGAGGGCACCCTCACCGGCACGACCGTCGCGCTGCAGGGCCAGACCATCAGCCTGGGCCGGGCGCACGACAGCACGATCGTGCTGGACGACGACTACGCCTCCAGCCGTCATGCCAGGATCTACCCGGACCGCGACGGCCAGTGGATCGTCGAGGACCTGGGCTCCACCAATGGCACGTACCTCGACCGAACGCGGTTGACGACCCCCACGCCGATCCCGCTGGGCGCGCCGATCCGTATCGGCAAGACCGTCATCGAGCTGCGGAAGTAGTGCTACATCATGACTGAGCGCGAGCGGAGCGAGCACGCCACGGCGGCCGGCACCCCGGTCCCAGGCGCGCTCCCGACCGGAGGGTGGGCAGTGTGGCTCGACACGACCGGCTGTACCCGGGGCCGACGGGCGAGGTGGGCATGAGTCTGTCACTGCGTTTCGCCGCCGGATCGCACAAGGGCATGATCCGCGAGGGCAACGAGGACTCGGGTTACGCCGGCCCCCGCCTGCTCGCCATCGCCGACGGCATGGGCGGCGCCGCCGCCGGTGAGGTCGCCTCCTCCGAGGCCATCTCCACCATCGTCGCCCTCGACGACGACGTGCCCGGCTCCGACGTCCTCACCTCGCTCGGCACCTACGTCCAGCGCGCCAACGACCAGCTGCGCTCCCTGGTCGAGGAGGACCCCCAGCTCGAAGGCATGGGGACCACCCTGACCGCCCTGCTGTGGACGGGCCAGCGCCTCGGTCTGGTGCACGTCGGCGACTCGCGCGCCTACCTGCTCCGGGACGGCGTACTGACCCAGATCACCCAGGACCACACCTGGGTACAGCGGCTCGTCGACGAGGGCCGCATCACCGAGGAAGAGGCCACCACCCACCCCCAGCGCTCCCTGCTGATGCGGGCGCTCGGCAGCGGCGAACACGTCGAGCCCGATCTGTCGATCCGTGAGGTCCGGGCCGGCGACCGCTATCTGATCTGCTCCGACGGACTGTCCGGGGTGGTCTCCCACCAGACCCTCGAGGACACCCTCGCCAGCTACCAGGGCCCGCAGGAGACCGTGCAGGAGCTGATCCAGCTCGCGCTGCGCGGCGGCGGCCCCGACAACATCACCGTCATCGTCGCCGACGTCCTCGACCTGGACACCGGCGACACCCTCGCCGGGCAGCTCTCCGACACCCCGGTCGTGGTCGGCGCCGTCGCCGAGACCCAGCACCAGCTGCACGACAACGGCATCATGCAGACCCCGGCCGGCCGCGCCTCGAACCTCGGTCGCAGACGCCACGCGGGCGGCGGGGGCGGCGAGTTCGGCCCGCCCGGCTCCGGCGGCGACATCACCGGCTTCATCCCCACCGACGGCTTCCAGCAGTACACCGACGACGACTTCGTCAAGCCGCGCAAGGGCCGCAGGTGGCTGAAGAGATCCTTCTACAGCGTCCTCACCCTCGCCGTCCTCGGCGGGGGACTCTACGGCGGCTGGCGCTGGACGCAGACGCAGTACTACGTCGGCACCAACGGCGAACACCTCGCGCTGTACCGGGGCATCAGCCAGGACCTGGCCTGGGTCTCGCTCTCGAAGGTGGAGAAGGACCACCCCGAGATCGAACTCAAGTACCTCCCGGAGTACCAGCAGAAGCAGGTCCAGGCCACGATCCCCGAGGGCAGCCTGAGCAGCGCCCAGAAGAAGATCGAGGAACTGTCGGTCCAGGCGTCGGCGTGCCAGAAGCAGGCGCAGTCCGACGCGGCCAAGACCACGGCCGGTGCGAAGACCGGCTCCGGCCAGTCCACCGGCGGCACGGGAACCACCCCCGCGTCCCTCACGTCCAAGGCTTCACCGAGCCCGACCCCGAACCCGAGCAAGCCCTCGGGTTCGTCGTCCCCGTCCCCGTCCGCGACCGCCAACCCCAGCCCCGGCCCCACTCTCTCGGAGGAAGAGCAGAAGGTCGTCTCGCGGTGCGGTGAGCAGTAGGCAAGCCGTGAGAGGCCCTGTCACATCATGAGCAGTACTACTAATTCGCCGACGCATCACACGTCCACGATCGGCTCGATCGGCACCCCGAGCCGGCGCAACACCGAGCTCGCGCTGCTGGTGTTCGCCGTCGTGATCCCGGTCTTCGCCTACGCCAACGTGGGCCTCGCGATCAACGACAAGGTGCCGTCCGGCCTGCTGGCCTACGGCCTGGGCCTCGGCCTGCTGGCCGGCGTCGCCCATCTCGTCGTACGCAAGTTCGCGCCGTACGCCGACCCGCTGCTGCTGCCGCTGGCCACCCTGCTGAACGGCCTCGGGCTCGTCGCGATCTGGAGACTGGACCAGTCGAAGCTGCTCCAGCAGATCAAGCAGGCGGGCACGGCCGCGCCCCGGCAGCTGTTGTACACGGCGATGGGCATCGCGCTCTTCATCGTGGTGCTGATCTTCCTCAAGGACCACCGCGTCCTGCAGCGCTACACGTACATCTCCATGGTCGGCGCGCTCTTCCTGCTGCTGCTCCCGCTCGTTCCCGGCCTCGGCCAGAACATCTACGGCGCCAAGATCTGGATCTCGGTCGCCGGTTTCTCCATCCAGCCCGGTGAGTTCGCGAAGATCGTGCTCGCGATCTTCTTCGCCGGCTATCTGATGGTGAAGCGCGACGCGCTCGCCCTCGCCAGCCGCCGCGTCCTCGGCCTGTACCTGCCGCGCGGCCGCGACCTCGGCCCGATCATCGTGGTCTGGCTGGTCTCGATCCTCATCCTGGTCTTCGAGACGGACCTCGGCACCTCGCTGCTGTTCTTCGGAATGTTCGTCATCATGCTGTACGTCGCCACCGAGCGGACCAGCTGGATCGTCTTCGGTCTGCTGATGTCCTCGGTCGGCGCGGTCGGTGTGGCCCAGTTCGAGAGCCACGTCCAGCAGCGCGTCCAGGCCTGGCTCTCCCCGATGGGCGAGTACAAGCTGTCCCAGAAGGGCGTCTACGGCCACTCCGAGCAGGCCATGCAGGCCCTGTGGGCGTTCGGCTCCGGCGGCACCCTCGGCACCGGCTGGGGCCAGGGCCACTCCGAGCTGATCAGGTTCGCCGCCAACTCCGACTTCATCCTCGCCACGTTCGGCGAGGAGCTGGGCCTCGCCGGCATCATGGCGCTGCTCCTGCTGTACGGCCTGATCGTGGAACGCGGCGTGCGCACCGCCCTCGCCGCCCGCGACCCGTTCGGCAAGCTGCTCGCCATCGGCCTCTCCGGCGCCTTCGCCCTCCAGGTGTTCGTCGTCGCCGGCGGTGTGATGGGCCTCATCCCGCTCACCGGTATGACGATGCCCTTCCTGGCGTACGGCGGTTCGTCGGTCATCGCCAACTGGGCCCTGATCGGCATCCTGATCCGGATCAGCGACACCGCGCGCCGCCCGGCCCCGGCCCCCGCCTCCAACCCCGACGCCGAGATGACCCAGGTGGTCCGCCCGTCATGAACAAGCCCCTGCGCCGGATCGCGATCTTCTGCGGCCTTCTCGTACTGACCCTGCTGCTGCGGGACAACTACCTGCAGTACGTCAAGGCGGACACTCTCGCGAGCGACACCAAGAACCGCCGCGTCAACATCACGCGCTACTCCACGCCGCGCGGCGACATCATCGTCGACGGCAAGGCCATCACCGGCTCGGTCGAGACCACCGGCGACTACAAGTACAAGCGCACCTGGAAGGACGGCGCCATGTGGGCGCCGGTCACCGGCTTCTCCTCGCAGGCCTTCGGCGCCAACCAGCTTGAGAAGCTCGAGGACGGCATCCTCTCCGGCAACGACGACCGGCTCTTCTTCCGCAACACCCTGGACATGATCACGGGCAAGGAGAAGGAGGGCGGCAGCGTCGTCACCACCCTCAACGCCGCCGCGCAGAAGGCCGCCTACAACGGCCTCGGCAGCAAGAAGGGCGCCGTCGCCGCGATCGACCCGTCCACCGGCAAGATCCTGGCCCTGGTCTCCACGCCGTCTTACGACCCCTCGAAGTTCGCCGGGTCCTCCACCAAGGACCAGGAGGCCTGGCTGGCCGTCCAGAAGAAGAACGACCCCGACGACCCGATGCTGAACCGCGCGCTGCGCGAGACCTACCCGGCGGGCTCCACGTTCAAGGTGGTCACCGGCGCCGCCGCGCTGGAGAACGGCGTGGTGTCGGACATCGACGACGCGACCAAGACCCCGGACCCGTACCAGCTGCCGCAGTCCACCACGCCTCTCACCAACGAGCACGGCGCCTGCGAGAACGCCACCCTGCGCGAGGCGCTGCGGGTCTCCTGCAACACCGTCTTCGCGAAGATGGCCGACAACGTCGGCAACGAGAAGATGATCGAGCAGGCGGAGAAGTTCGGCTTCAACGAGGCCGAGCTGGACACCCCGGTCCGCGCCGAGGAGAGCGTCTACCCCAAGGACAACCGGCCGCAGAACGCGCTCGACGGCATCGGCCAGGGCTCCATGCGGGCCACCCCGCTGCAGATGGCCATGGTCGCCTCGGCGGTCGCCAACGACGGCAAGCTGATGAAGCCGTACATGGTCGACGAGCTCAAGGCCCCGAACCTGGACACCCTGGAGACCACCGAGCCCCAGGAGCTGTCCCAGGCGGTCTCGGCGGAAACCGCCCAGAAGCTCCAGGAGATGATGGAGACGGTCGTCAAGAGCGGTACCGGTACGGCCGCGAAGATCGACGGCGTCACCGTGGGCGGCAAGACCGGTACCGCCCAGCACGGCATCAAGAACAGCGAGAAGCCGTACGCATGGTTCATCTCGTACGCGAAGCTGTCCGACGGCAGTTCGCCGGTGGCCGTCGCGGTGGTCGTCGAGGACGGCGCGGCCAACCGTGAGGACATCACCGGCGGCGGTCTCGCCGCCCCGATCGCGAGGAGCGTGATGAAGGCCGTCATCGACAGCAAGAAGTGACCCCCATCACGTTGCCTGCCCATCGGTGCACGTTGCGATACCGGTCCTGCATCAGGTGACGGGCTTGGCCAGGTCACAGACCGCCGTCCGGGTACGGTATGCCCGGACGGCAGCCTTCGACCGCACACGTGTGCCGGTCGGGACCGACGGAGAGGGCTGGTAGGTAGCTATGGAAGAGCCGCGTCGCCTCGGCGGCCGGTACGAGCTGGGCCATGTGCTCGGTCGTGGTGGCATGGCGGAGGTCTATCTCGCGCATGACACCCGCCTCGGCCGCACCGTGGCGGTGAAGACGCTGCGCGTGGACCTCGCGCGCGACCCTTCCTTCCAGGCCCGGTTCCGCCGGGAGGCCCAGTCGGCCGCCTCACTGAACCACCCCGCCATCGTCGCGGTCTACGACACCGGCGAGGACTACATCGACGGGGTGTCGATCCCGTACATCGTCATGGAGTACGTCGACGGCTCCACGCTGCGCGAGCTGCTCCACTCCGGCCGCAAGCTCCTGCCGGAGCGGACGCTGGAGATGACGATCGGCATCCTCCAGGGCCTGGAGTACGCGCACAGAAGCGGCATCGTGCACCGGGACATCAAGCCGGCGAACGTCATGCTGACGCGCAACGGCCAGGTCAAGGTCATGGACTTCGGCATCGCCCGGGCGATGGGCGACTCCGGGATGACGATGACGCAGACCGCGGCCGTGATCGGCACCGCTCAGTACCTCTCGCCGGAACAGGCGAAGGGCGAGCAGGTCGACGCGCGCTCGGACCTGTACTCGACGGGGTGCCTCCTCTACGAACTGCTGACGGTCCGCCCGCCCTTCGTCGGGGACTCCCCGGTGGCGGTGGCCTACCAGCACGTCCGCGAGGAGCCCCAGCCCCCGTCGGTCTTCGACCCCGAGATCACCCCCGAGATGGACGCGATCGTCCTGAAGGCGCTGGTCAAGGACCCGAACTACCGCTACCAGTCGGCCGACGAGATGCGCGCGGACATCGAGGCCTGCCTCGACGGCCAGCCGGTCGCGGCCACGGCGGCGATGGGCTCCGTGGGCTACGGCTACGGCGACGACCAGGCCACCACGGCGATGCGCTCCGCGGGCGCCGGCGCCACGTCGATGCTGCCGCCGATGAACCCGGACGACGGGGGCTACGGCTACAACGACTACGACGACCGCCCGGACCGCCGCCGCCAGAAGAAGTCGAACACCTCGACGATCCTGCTGGTGGTGGCCGCGGTCCTGGTGCTGGTGGGCGCGATCCTGATCGGGAAGTGGGCGTTCGGCGGCGGGGACGCGGCCAACGAGACGGTGGACGTGCCCAGCCTGATCAGTCAGACCGAGGCCAACGCCAGACAGCAGTTGGCCAACGTCGACCTCAAGGTCGGCACGGTCACTCAGAAGGCCTGTGAGGACCAGCCCAAGGGCCAGATCTGCGACCAGGACCCCGATCCCAAGACCAAGGTCAACAAGCAGACGGAGGTCAACCTCGTCGTCTCGACGGGCGCTCCGAAGGTCGCCGTGCCGAACGTGATCGACAAGGACGTCGAAACGGCGACGAGCCAACTCGAGGACAAGGGTTTCGAGGTCAAGACCAAGGAGACTGAGTCCTCGCAGGAGGCGGGTACCGTCCTCAGCCAGGACCCCGATCCGGGTACGGAGCTGGAAAAGGGCAAGACGGTGACCTTGGAGGTCGCCAAGGCCGAGGAGAAGGCCACCGTGCCCGACGTCTCCGGTCAGACCTGTGAGGCGGCCAAGGCCCAGATGCAGGCCAACAACCTGACCGGCAACTGCGTCGACGTCGACACCCAGGACCAGAACCAGGTCGGCAAGGTCGTCTCGACCAGCCCCCAGATCGGCTCCCAGGCCGACAAGGGCTCCACGGTGACCATCCAGATCGGCAAGAGCAGCCAGACCCAGGTGCCGTCCGACCTCCAGGGCCTGACCCTGAAGGACGCCAAGCAGAAGCTGCAGGACGCCGGTCTGAACGTCGGCAACATCTCCGGCTCCCAGGACGACAACGCCCAGGTCATCAGCTCGGACCCGAGCCCCGGCAGCACGGTCAACCGCGGCACGACGGTCAACCTGGTCGCCATCAACACCGGCAACAACAACGGCGGCAACGGCGGATTCCTCAACGGCGGCAACGGTGGCTAGCGGCTGAGCCCGCGAGGCAAGCGTGAGGGGCCCGGTACTCGTCCGAGTACCGGGCCCCTCGTCGTCGCGGTCAGCCGCGCAGTTCCTTCGGCGGCGTCCGGTCCGCGTCCACCTTCTGGACCCGCTCCAGTTCGCCCCACACCACGTACCGGTAGCGCGAGGTGTACACCGGGGTGCAGGTGGTCAGGGTGATGTAGTGGCCGGCCTTCTTCTTGCCGGACTCCTCGGGGATCCGGCCGAGGACCTCGACGTTGTACTTCGAGGTCTCGGGGAGGATCGCGTAGACCTTGTAGACGTACCAGTCGTCCCGGGTCTCGAAGACGATCGGGTCGCCCTTCTTCAGCTTGTCGATGTTGTGGAACTTCGCGCCGTGGCCGTCCCGGTGCGCGGCGAGGGTGAAGTTGCCCTCCTTGCCGCTGCTGGGGAGCGCGGCCTTGACGGGGTCGGTGTAGTAGCCGGCCACGCCCTCGTTGAGGACATCCGTCGAGGTGCCCTTCTCGACCAGGACCTCGCCGTTCTTCATGGCGGGCACATGCAGGAAGCCGATGCCGTCCTTGGTGTCGAGCGCGCCCGGCCCGGTGTCCTGCTGGGCCCAGTTGTCCCGGACCTTGTCCGCCTGTTTGTCGGCTTGCCGGTCGGCGACGACGTTCGTCCACCACAGGGAGTAGACGACGAACAGGCCGAGGACCAGGCCCGCCGTGATGAGGAGTTCGCCGAAGACGCTGACGGCCAGGGCGATCCGCCCGCCGCGCCGGCGCCGGGGACCCTCCTCGGGCGTGTCCGTGTCCGGTACGTGCTCGGTGTCGTCGGTGGTCGCTGCCACGTGCATCTGCCCCTACTCGAAACCCTTGACGCAGGGCCCTTACCCAAGGCTCTTACTGGACGAGCGCATCCGGCTTGCCCTTGCTGCGCGGCCGCTCCTCGACCATCTTGCCCCAGACGATCAACCGGTACTTGCTGGTGAACTCCGGCGTACAGGTGGTGAGGGTGATGTAGCGACCCGGACCGGTGAACCCGGACTGCGGCGGCACGGCGTCCAGGACGCTGGTGTTGCTGGGCGAGGTGACCGGCAGCGAGGACGTCATCTTGTAGACGAAGTACTCGTCCTGCGTCTCCACGACCATCTCGTCGCCCGCGGTGAGCCGGTTGATGTAGCGGAACGGTTCGCCGTGCGTGTTGCGGTGGCCCGCGAGGCCGAAGTTGCCGCTCTTGTCCTCGGGCATGGCCGTCTTCAGCGCGCCCTCGCCGTAGTGCCCGACCATGCCCTTGTCGAGCACCTTCTTGTTGCTGACGCCCTCGGCGATCGGCACCACCACGTCCAGCTTGGGGATGTGCAGGATCGCGAAGCCCTGCCCGGGCGAGAAGGTGCCCGGGTTGCGCTTGCCGTTCGCCCAGTCGTCCTGGAGGCTGTTCGCCTCCTTGCTGGCCTGCGCGTGCGCCCGCACATTGGTCCACCACAGCTGGTAGCTGACGAAGAGCAGCATCAGCACGCCCGTGGTGATGAACACCTCGCCGACCGCCCGGCTGGCGACCACCGCGGCGCTGGGCTTGCGCGCCTTGGCCTGCCGGCGCGCCTCCACCCGCGACAGCGGCCGCTCGTCCTGCGAGGGCGCGATCGCCGAGTCGTCCACGTCGAGGGATTCCGCGGCGGAGCCGCCGTGACGCCCGTGACGGCCCTTGGCGGCCTTTCTGCGGGCCGCCCGGCCGCCCGCGGGGGTTCCAGGGGCGGGAGAGGCCGGTGTGGCGCCAGAGGCGGCTGCGGCGCCTCCGGAAGGTCCGAAAGGATCGGCCCCGGCCGGCAGTGGCTCCGGTATCCGCAGCGCCACCGTCTCCTCGTCGATGGGCGAAAGCTGCTGGGTGAACGCCTCGCCCCCCGCCACACCGCTCCTCGGTCCGGCGACCGGAGCGGCTTTCCGCCGCCGCCCGGTGCCGGGGCGCGGATCGGCGGCGTACGGCTCGGCGCCCGGCGGCTGCTCCCCCGCATACGCGTCCACGCCGAAGGACTCGTACGGCGCGGTGCCGTACGAGTCCTCGCGCTCGGGGCGCAGCGCGGTCACGCCGTGGCCCTGCCCACCACCGGGGCGAGCCCCGCCGACCTCGCCACCGCGCCCTGGTCGCCGCACTCCACCAGCCAGTTGGCCAGCATCCGGTGGCCGTGCTCGGTCAGCACCGACTCCGGGTGGAACTGCACGCCCTCGACGGGCAGTTCCCGGTGGCGCAGGCCCATGACGATCCCGTCGTGGGTGCGGGCGGTGACCTCCAGCTCGGCCGGGACGGTGGCCGGCTCGGCGGCGAGGGAGTGGTAGCGGGTCGCGGTGAAGGGGGTGGGCAGTCCGGCGAAGACGCCCTTGCCGCCGTGTTCCACCAGCGAGGTCTTCCCGTGCAGCAGCTCGGGCGCGCGGTCCACGACACCGCCGTACGCCACCTGCATCGACTGCATGCCCAGGCAGACCCCGAAGACGGGGACGCCGGTGGTCGCGCAGTGGCGGACCATCTCGATGCAGACTCCGGCCTCCTCGGGGGTGCCGGGGCCCGGCGACAGCAGGACGCCGTCGAAGCCGTCCTGGGCGTGGGCCGTGGAGACCTCGTCGTTGCGCAGGACCTCGCACTCGGCGCCCAGTTGATACAGGTACTGGACGAGGTTGAAGACGAAGCTGTCGTAGTTGTCGACAACGAGAATGCGCGCGCTCACTGGTTGTCCACCGTCACATCGTTGAAGGGAAGCAGCGGTTCGGCCCACGGAAAGACGTACTGGAACAGGGCATAGACGACAGCCAGGACCAGCACGATCGAGATCAGCGCCTTCACCCACGCGTTTCCCGGCAGATGCCGCCAGATCCAGCCGTACATGCCGTCCCTTCCGTCGCGCCACGGCACCTGACTCACGCCGTACGCCACCAGACTAACGGCGCAGGGCCTCGGGTTCGCCTGCCTCCACAGGCTGTGTGGAGTCGAGGTGCGCCCAGACGATCAGCCGATGACTGTGCCCCCATTCCGGATCGCACGTGGTCAGCGTCAGATACCGGCCCGGACGCGTATACCCCGACTTACGTGGCACAGCGTCGATCACCTCGACGTCCGAGGGCACGGTTTTGTAAGGGCCTTTGTCGATCCGATACGTGAACCAGGTCGTGCCGTCGGTGAGCACCACCGCGTCCCCGCGCCGGAGCTTGGGGAAGTCCTTGAACGGGTCGCCGTAGGTGCGCCGGTGACCTGCGACGGAGAAGTTCCCGGGCTGTCCGAGCCGTGCCGTGCCCGCGTAGTGGCCCAGCCCCTTCTTCAGGGTGCCGGTCGAGGTGCCTTCGAGGACCGGCTTGTTCCACGTGAAACCAAGACGCGGGATGTACATCACCGCGAAGGGCCGACCGCTCCGGTACGGCGCCGGGGGCGCGGGCGTGCTCGCCGTCGGGGTCGGCTGCCGGGTCGCCCACTGCTGGTGCAGATCGTCGATCTGGTCGCCCATGTCCCGGTCGGCCCGTACGCCGGTCCAGAACAGCACGTAGGCGACGAAGAGGACGATGACGGCGCCGACGGTGATGCACAGCTCGCTGAACGTCCTGACGATCACCCGTAACGACACAGGCGCCCCCGCCGGTTGCTACTCCACAGGCTTCGCGTAGTGCAGATCCACTGTGCCCGAGTAGCCCGGAAGAGTCACCGTCCCGTCCTCGGTGACTTTCCAGCCGAGGCCGTAGACATTGACGTAGACCATGTAGTTCTGGATCGCGGGCGAGTCCGCGATCGCCTTCTGCAGCTTCTCGGGGTCGCCGACCGCCTGGATCTTGTACGGCGGTGAGTAGACCCGGCCCTGGAGGATCAGGGTGTTGCCGACGCAGCGCACGGCGCTGGTGGAGATCAGCCGCTGGTCCATCACCTTGATGCCGTCGGCGCCGCCCTTCCACAGGGCGTTCACCACGGCCTGGAGGTCCTGCTGGTGGATGACCAGGTAGTCGGGCTGGGGCGCGGGGTAGCCGGGGAGCTTGGCCGTGGCGTTGGGCGGGGCGTCGTTGAGGGTGACCGTGATCGCCTTGCCCTTGAGCTTCTGGGTGCCGGCGTTCTTCTCCAGGCCCGCGAGCTTCTCGTCCTCGGCGCTGGTGCTGCCGTCGTCGGCCTCGGCCAGGGACTCCACCTGGGAGCGCAGGGCCGCGTTGGACTCGTCCAGCTCGCCGTTCTTGCGGCTGTGCTCCTGGATCAGGTCGGAGAGCTTCAGCAAGGAGGCGTCCGTACGAATGTTCGTACCCTTGGCCGTGTTGAAGCTGGTGATGAAGAGAAGTCCGGCGAGGGCGAAGACACCCGCGGTGAGCATCCGCACGGGACGGAAGCGGGGCGTTGAACTCGTCCCGGGGGAGTCGGCAGAATTGCTCAACGTACCCTTATCTCCTTCGGCGCCGTAGAAGCACTACGCTAACGGACGCCCGGGGGAGCCCTTCAGTCCCCTAGTACGCAGCCCCCGAGCCCGACCAGCACCTGCGCGGCCACGCAGCGCATCGACAGGAGAGACCCTCGTGCCGAAGTCACGTATCCGCAAGAAGGCCGATTACACGCCGCCGCCGGCGAAGCAGGCGACCGCGATCAAGCTGACCAACCGCGCCTGGGTCGCACCGGTGATGCTGGCCATGTTCCTGCTCGGGCTGGCCTGGATCGTCATCTTCTACGTGACGGACGGCACGCTGCCGATCGACGGTCTGAACAACTGGAACATCGTGGTGGGCTTCGGGTTCATCGCGGCCGGCTTCGGCGTCTCCACGCAGTGGAAGTAGCGGCCCCAGCAGCTCTCCCCAGGGCTGTTCGCTGAGTTATCCACAGGCCTGAGCCTTCTTTCCACAGAGTGGGGAAAAGAAACGACGATCTGTGGATAACTCACCGGAGGTTGACGCCGGTACGACGTAACTACCGGCAGTGACCAGCCCTCGAAAACCCGTTCGCCCCCTGCCTGACCTGCGCAAACAAAGGTCACCGGCAGGGGGCGTCGCCGTTCCCGCACGTTGTGCACAAGATTCGCCACGCGCTGTGGACAACAGGGCGCTCAAGTGAGCTGAGCGGTCCTCAGGAGCGTCAACACGACCACCACGGCCAGCACCACCGCACAGGTCCCGTACTGCACCAGGGCCCGGCGCTCACGCGGGGCGTGGACCATGGCGTATCCGACGACCACACCCGCGACGAGACCGCCGATGTGGGCCTGCCAGGCGATGTTGCTCCACCCGAAGGTGAAGATCAGGTTGATCACCAGCAGCGCGATGATCGGCCGCATGTCATAGCGCATCCGGCGCATCAGGACCGCCGTGGCGCCGAAGAGACCGAAGATGGCGCCCGAGGCCCCGAGGGACGGCTGGTTGGGCTCGGCGATCAGATACGTCAGCGCGCTGCCCGCCAGCCCGGAGACGAAGTAGAGCGCCAGATAGCGGGCCCGGCCGAGCGCCTGTTCGAGCGGGCCGCCGAGCCACCAGAGGCTCATCATGTTGAACAGGATGTGGACGATCCCGCCGTGCAGGAACATCGGCGTCAGCAGCCGGTACCACTGGCCCTCCGCGATCCCCTCGACATCTCCGAGGACCGGCACGTACGCCCGCCCGAGCAGCTCGAAGCTGTCGGTGAAGCGGTCGCCGACGGCCATCTGGACCAGATAGACCGCCAGACACAGCCCGATCAGGATCTTGGTGACCAGGCGGGGATCGTCCGCGAGGGAGCCCCCGGCGAGGGTGCGCGGCCGGGACGCCGCCGGCGGATGCGCGCTGCCCGCGCCCTCCCGGACGCAGTTCGGGCACTGGAACCCGACCGAGGCGCTGACCATGCACTCCGGGCAGATCGGCCGCTCGCAGCGCGTGCACCGGATGCCGGTCTCCCGGCCCGGATGCCGGTAGCAGGAGGGCAGCCCGCTGTGGGTGCCGTCCGGCCGGCTGCCTGGCGCCTGGTCCATGAGCTCCCCCAGTTCGTCGTCGCGCGGGACTGGCCTACGGGCTTCGCCCTGCTCGTCCTTCTCATCCTTACGGACGAGCGGGGCAAATGGTTCCTGTTCCCGCTGTTCCCGCTGTTCCCGCCGCGGACCGCGCTAACGCGTCTCGACGACGACCGACTCGACGACGACGTCCCGCAGCGGCCGGTGGGTGCGCGGGTTGGTCTCGGTGGCCGCGATCTCGTCCACGACCTTCTGGCCGGCCTTGTCCACGACCTCCCCGAAGATGGTGTGCTTGCGGTTGAGCCAGGCCGTCGGGGCGACGGTGATGAAGAACTGGGAGCCGTTGGTGCCCGGGCCCGCGTTGGCCATGGCCAGCAGATACGGGCGGTCGAAGCGCAGCTCCGGGTGGAACTCGTCGGGGAACTGGTAGCCGGGGTCGCCGGTGCCGTTGCCCAGCGGATCGCCGCCCTGGATCATGAACCCGCTCATCACCCGGTGGAAGACCGTGCCGTCGTACAGGGGAGCCGCGGACCGCTCACCGGTCGCGGGGTGGACCCACTCGCGCGCGCCGGTGGCGAGCTCGACGAAGTTCGCCACCGTCTTCGGGGCGAAGTCCCGGAAGAGCCGGATCTCGATGTCGCCCCTGGTGGTCCTCAGGGTGGCGTAGAGCTGCTCGGCCACGATCCTGCCTTCCGTTGTGCTCGTGTGATCCCCCGATCCTCGCACGGACGGGAGCGGGCGGCGCCGATCCGTGGCATTGTCGACGACAAGGTCCCGTTGCCCTTATTCATCCCCTATGGCACTCGCCTGGTCCACTGTCGCAACCGCCCGGCACCCGGATGCCCCTCCGCGCGTGCCGCGACGGACAGCGGCAGGCATGATCCGTAAAAGGGTGGAAAGTCGAAATACCGTACGCCACCGAGGAGGAGGAACCCGTGACCCGCATCGACAGCGTGCGCGCCGCGACCGGCTCGGCGAAGGACAGCGTGCTGCACGCCGCGGAAGTGGTGGCGCCCTACGCCGACACCGCCAAGGAAAGGGCCGCGCAGTACGCGCAGGAGGCCCGAGAACGACTCGCGCCGAGGGTGTCGCTGGCCGCCGAGCAGGCCCGCGCCCAGTACGACACCCATGTCGCGCCCCGGCTGGAACTGGCGCGGACGCATGTACCGCCGAAGGTCGACCAGGCCGCGCACGAGGCGGCCGTCCGCACCCGGATCGCCGCCCGGCAGGCCGCCGAGTACTCCCGGCAGGCGGCGGAGTACTCCCGGCCGAGGATCGAACAGGCGGTCGCCGCGGCCGGGCCCATGAAGACCGAGGCCACCGCCCGGAGCGTCGCCGCCGTGGCCGCGCTGCGCGGCCAGGTGACACCGAGAGAGATCGAGCGGCTCGTGCGCAGGCACCGGCGGCAGGCCCGGGCCGGGAAGGTCGCCCGGATCCTCCTGGTGTGCGGTGCGGTCGCCGGCGGTGCCTTCGCGGCCTGGAAGTGGTGGGACAAGCAGGCCAACCCCGACTGGCTGGTCGAACCGCCCGCCCCCACGGAGGTACCCGCCTCCGGCGGCCTGACCTCGGTGGACGGCAGCGGTGCCGTCCTGGACCCGGAAGTGCAGGCCAAGCAGGCCGAGGACGAGGCCGCGGACCGCGACGACGACCGCGGCTGACACCCGTACGAACGGGACCTCGCCCACCCGGAGTTCGACGCCCCGGGTGTCCTTCCGGACAGGGAGGAACCGTCCGTACGACCGGTCGGGCGGGACCGGCCGCCGTCCTCCGAGACAACCCGAAACAACCGAAGAAAAACCGAGAAAGCCCCTCTGCTCTGCGTTTCCGCAGGTCAGAGGGGCTTTTCCGGTGTGGAGCCTAGGGGAGTCGAACCCCTGACATCTGCCATGCAAAGACAGCGCTCTACCAACTGAGCTAAGGCCCCGGAAGGGACGTCCGGCCGGGAGCTCGTCCCGACGGCCGCCGCAGACCAGAGTACCGGGTCACCGGGGGTATCTCGCAAAAAGATTGGGGGTCCCCGTGGATGACCACTCTCCGTAAGATGCTCGACGTGGTTCGCTACAGCGAACCGTGGATGTTCTGGGGAAGCGATGGGGAGACGCAATGGACGCCGCACAACAGGAAGCGACCGCGAGAGCGCGGGAACTTCAGCGGAACTGGTACGGGGAGCCACTGGGGGCGCTCTTCCGTAAGCTCATCGACGATCTTG
Organism: Streptomyces sp. NPDC005820; assembly: GCF_040630255.1. Lineage (NCBI taxonomy): Bacteria > Bacillati > Actinomycetota > Actinomycetes > Kitasatosporales > Streptomycetaceae > Streptomyces > Streptomyces sp. NPDC005820. The sequence continues at coordinate 129,755 of NZ_JBEXXE010000010.1, read as the reverse complement.
GCCTCAACCAGGCTCGTCTCGCGGGGGTGCTGGGACTGTCGGCGCCGATGCTGTCCCAGCTGATGAGCGGTCAGCGGGCGAAGATCGGCAACCCGGCCGTGGTGCAGCGCGTGCAGCTGCTCCAGGAGCTGGCCGGACAGGTCGCGGACGGCAGCGTCAGCGCCGCCGAGGCGACCGAGCGGATGGACGAGATCAAGCGGTCGCAAGGGGGTTCCGTGCTCAGCAACACCACCACCACGACGAGCAGTTCGGGGGCGCCCACGGTGAAGCGGGTGGTCCGGGAGATCCAGTCGCTGCTGCGCTCGGTGGCCGCCGCCGGCGACATCATCGACGCCGCCGACACTCTCGCCCCGAGCCACCCGGAACTGGCGGAGTTCCTCCGGGTGTACGGCGCCGGCCGTACCTCGGACGCCGTCACGCACTACCAGTCCCACCAGAGCTGAGCCGTCGGACCGGTCGCTGAAGGGGGTTCGGCACCGGACGCACGCGCCTGGCCAACGGGGGACGGTCATGGGGTACTCGGGGAGACCACTACGGGCAACGGGAGACCCGTACGGGTACACGGGGGACGAGTACGGAGTACGTGGGGGACGAGTCCGGGGGACTCGGGGGACGAGTACGGGGTACATGGGGGACGAGTCCGGGGGACTCGGGGGATACATACGGGGGCACGGGGGACATACCCGAGGGGCCGGGAAGACCTTTCCACAGGACCGCGGGGACACGGGGGTCCATCGCTCGTCGCGGGGGTAGCGAGGGGGTAGCAGGACAGCCGAGGGGGAGGAGCGACGCACTGCCATGGGTGAGGTCTTCGCGGGACGGTACGAACTGGCCGACCCGATCGGGCGCGGAGGGGTCGGCGCGGTCTGGCGCGCCTGGGACCACCGTCGGCGCCGGTACGTGGCCGCGAAGGTGCTCCAGCAGCGGGACGCGCACTCCCTGCTGCGGTTCGTCCGGGAACAGGGACTGCGGATCGACCACCCGCATGTGCTCGCGCCCGCCAGCTGGGCCGCCGACGACGACAAGGTGCTGTTCACCATGGACCTGGTGGCCGGCGGTTCGCTGGTCCACCTCGTCAACGACTACGGTCCGCTGCCACCCGCGTTCGTCTGCACCCTGCTCGACCAGCTCCTGTCCGGGCTCGCCGCCGTGCACGCGGAGGGCGTGGTCCACCGTGACATCAAACCGGCGAACGTCCTCCTCGAAGCCACCGGCACCGCCCGCCCCCGGCTCAGGCTGTCCGACTTCGGCATCGCGATGCGGCTCGGCGAACCGCGCCTGACCGAGACCAACCTCGTGGTGGGCACGCCCGGTTACCTCGCCCCCGAGCAGATGATGGGCGCCGAGCCGGACTTCCCCGCCGACCTGTTCGCCGTAGGACTCGTCGCGCTGTACCTCCTCGAGGGCGCCAAACCGGACGCCAAGGCGCTCGTGCAGTACTTCGCCGAGCACGGAACTCCCGGCGCCCCCAAGGGAATCCCGGATCCGCTGTGGCAGGTCGTCGCCATGCTGCTGCAGCCCGATCCGCAGGCCCGCTTCCGTACGGCCACGGGGGCGCGCAAGGCGCTCGCGGCGACCGCGGAACTCCTGCCGGAGCCCGGGCCCGACGACGAACTCATCGAGATATTCGACCAACTCGGGTCCCTTCCCCAGGGGTTCGGCCCCGAGGGACCCTTGAAGCCGCTCCCGAGGAAGCCTCCCGCCGAGGGGACGGCACATACCGGCCCGACGGGATCCACCGGCGAGCGTCTCCTGCCCGCCCGGCCGACCACACCCCCCGGCGGACAGCCTCTTCCCGTACAACCGGACACTCCCCCCGGGCCGGCCCGCGCGGGCACGGATTCCCTGCCCGCACGGCCCCTCACACCCCCTGGCCCGCCGGGGGCGGGACCGACCGGCCCGACCGCTTCAGGCGAAACGTCCCCCCACACCCCGTCCACGCCGACGCCGTCTTCTTCCGGCCCGGTCCCCCCTCAGCCGACCGGGGCGCCCACGTCACCAAGCACACCGAGCCTGCCCGCGCACCCACCGACGGTCACCCCGACCCCGACCCCCACCCCGTCCATGTCGGAGACCGGCAGCTTCCACCTGCCGCCCCCTCTCCCGACGGTCACCGCCACGCCCACGCCCACACCGACCCCGCACCCCTATCTCACCCCCACGCCCACGCCCACCCCCTACGACCCCACCTTCGCGCTGACCCCCTCGGGCGGCCCCCGCGCCGCCACCGCCACCGCCTCCTACACCGCGCAGGAACCGGTGTCGGCGGTCCCGCGGCCGCGGGGGCACCGGGCCGTGCGCCAGCGGCGGCCGGGGCCGCCCGTCAAGGTCGCGGTACCGATGCTGCTGCTCGCGCTGGCCTGTTACGCCGTGGGGTTCTGGGCGCTGACGCGGATCTGAGCGGAGGCCCGGCGGCGGGCGATCAGGGTCCAGCCGCCGAGGATCAGCAGCAGCGCGGTGCCCGTGCCGATGCCGGTCGCCGCGACCGCCCGCATCACGGGGTCGTCCCCGGCCGCCGTGGTTCCCCCGGACGGCCCTGACGCCAGGTCGGTACCGAAGACCCCGCTGGGCACGGGCCGGCCCAGATACCCCGGCCCGGACTCCGGGGTGCCCCCGAGGCGGACGCGCAGGGTCACCTCGTAGGGGCCGTCGCCGAACTGCTCGGCGACCTCCGTGGAGAGATGGACGACGAGGTAGTAGGAGCCGGCGAAGCGCAGGCTGTTCTGCGGGTCGGTGGGCGCGTACCGGTTGGCGTACCGGACGGGCGGAACGGGGTCGAGCGCGGCCGACTTCTGGGTGCCGCCGTAGCCGGTGCCCCGGGCCACCACCTTGGCGCGCACCGGGTTGTAGAGGGTCAGCTCCAGCGCGTCGACCGCGTACCCGGTCCCGGCTCCGGCGCCGGATCCGCTCCCCGAGGCGCTGCTCGCGGTGCCGCCGGCCAGGTCCGCCTCGGCGTACAGCTGCTGTCCCCAGTCGACGGGCACCCGGTAGAAGACGGTCTCGCCGGGGACCACCTCGTCGCGCCAGACGCCCGGCCCGACGGCGGTCGCCGCCGTGAAGCCCGCGCCGCCGGGCCGCACGACCGGCTCCCCGGACGGCGGCGCCGGGGTCGCGGAGTCCCAGGCCCGCGGGGTGCTCGTGGCGCCGGCCCGGGCGAGCGGGGGCTCGGTGACGGGCGCGAGTTCCAGCTGCCAGGGGTCGCCGGACGTCTCCCCGGTGCCCGTGTCCGACCGCTCGACGACCACGTAGTACGTGCCCGCCCTCTGGCACAACCCCTTGCCGGGCTGGATCTCCCGCGCGCCCCAGGCCGTCACGGGCTGCGGGCTGCGCGCGGCGCCGATCGTCGCCGACTCGTAGGAGCAGCTCCCGCTGTCGGCGTCCTGCACGGAGACCGTGATGCCGTCGCCGACGGCGGGGGTGCTGCCGGGGCGGGGGATCGCGGTGACGGCGACGTACGCGGTGGACTCGGCGTCCAGTTCCAGGCGGTAGTACGCCTTCCCGCCGCCCTCGAGCGTGCTCTTGTACGTCGCTCCGGGCTCCAGCCGTACGGCCCCGGAGGCGCCGGTCGCGGCACGGGCCTCGCGGACGTCGTCGGCGAAGGCGTACGCCGGGACGTCCGGCGCGGCGACGGCGGCCGGCGCCGGGACCGCCCACCCGAGCAGCACGCCCAGGACCACGGCGCGCAGCACCACCACCGCGCGCCCCGTACCCCCCGTACGCCGGGCCATCAGAACCCGCCCCCTCGCCTTGGTCCGAACGAGGCCCATCCTGCCTCGCCGCCCCGGCCCCCGCCCCCGCATTCCCCACGGGCGTCCGGAACGCCCGCCTCTATCCGCAAACCGGAACATCCGCAACCGAAGGCCGACACACCGGGGGCCGGCATCCCGGGGGCAACACAAAACCCCGACCGCTGCGGCGGCCGGGGTCTGATCTCGATCTCAGTCTCTGGTGTCGGTACTCACGAACCCGTGGGCACGGAGTCAGTGGCCTCCGTCCACAGGTCCTGCTCGGCGCGATCCGCCTGGATCTGGCGGTACACGAGGAGACCGCCGATGGCGGCCAGTGCGACCAGGAGCAGCTTCTTCACCGCGCGACCTCGTCTTTCCTTGACGTAGGGGACCTCTGGCGCCCGACTATACACACCGACCGATATCGATCGGTGACCTGCGTCGGCCTCCCAACTCCCGTCGTCGGCCGCCCTGTGACCCGTTTTCCCCGGTGCGCCCATACGAGTGGTGTTCATCGGAACATCGCCTCGTCGTGTGCGTCGGTCCCCCGGTTCACGCTCCCCATACACATGATGAGCAAAGTACGCAAATCGCCCAACCCGAAGGTGAGGGGCATGACCGTGAACCGGGTCATGAAGCTGTGGACCGCCATCGTCACCGCGTTCCTCGCGCTGTGCACGGCGCTCGGCTTCGTCGCTTCGACCGCCGCGACCGCGACGGCGCAGACCGGGCCGACGCACACCGACGCCGAGAAGGCCGGCGGCAGCGAGAGCCCGCACGGCGAGAGCACCGGCGGCTGGAGCCCCGAGGGGGCGGCCGCAGGAGCATCGAGCGCCGCGAGGTCGAGCGCCGGAGCATCCGGCGTCGAGGGCGAGAGCGTCCGCGGAGCGAGCCTCCGCGCCACGCGCCCCGAGGCGTCGAGCCCGGAGGCGTCGAGCCCGGAGGCGTCGAGCCCCCGCGGTGCCGGCATCCGCGGCGAGGTCCCCGTCGGAGAGCGGATCTCCGGCGAGTTCCCGGCCGCAGAGCGCATCCCCGGCGAGTTCCCGGCCGCAGCGCGCATCCCCGGCGAGTTCCCCGCCGCAGAGCACGCCTACCGCGAGTTCCCCGCCGAAGAGGGCACGTACAGCGAGATCTCCGCAGGAGAGCGCACGTACAGCGAGGCCCCCGCCGACGTGCAAACCCGCAGCGAGACCCCCGCCGACAGGCAGACCCGCAGCGAGACCCCCGCCCTCGAGCGCACCCAGGGTGAGGTCCCGAGTGGTGAGCGTCCCGGCGGTCCGGTCACCGGGGGCGCGCCCACCACCACTCCATCGGCCGCCGACGCCGCCGCTTCCGCCTGGGACTGGTTCCGCACCCGCTCCCTGCCCCCCACCATGAAGCAGCGCATCCTGGCCGAAGCGCACGGCAAGTCCCCCAGCTGCCGCCACCGCTCCCTCTCCGACCCGGACGCGGCCGAGCACACCACGGACTGCGACCTCGCCGAGGCGGCCGAGCCCTCGATCCCGGTCCAGCGCTGAGCCTCCGCGGCGAAACCGCCCATATGCACCGACGTACGACGTGACGGCGACTTGCGTACCGACCGCACGATGCAGGCCCGGCGGCTCCCCGAGCGACCGGGCCTTCGCCGCATGTACACATCACACGGCTAACCTGAGGCCGTGCCCCAGGACCATGAACGCATCCGGCGCATAGTCGTCCTCACCGCCGTGCACGCGCCCTCCGCCCGGTATCTGCCCGAGGCCTGGAAGTCGCTGCGCGAGCAGAGGCTGCCCGAGGACTGGGAGTGGCACTGGGTGATCCAGGAGGACGGTACGACGGACGAGGTCCGCCCGTACGTCCCCGACGACCCCCGGGTGACCTTCCGGCAGGGACGCCCCGGCGGGCCCGGTGTCGCCCGCACGATCGCGCTGGCGCACAGCGAGGGGTCGTACGTGAAAGTCCTGGACGCCGACGACCTGCTCACCCCCGGTGCGCTCGCCCGGGACCTGGCCGCACTGGAGCGCGATCCCGGCCTCGGCTGGGCGACCTCACGGGTCCTGGACCTCCTCCCCGACGGCTCCACGGTCGGTTTTCCCGGCGATCCCGCGGGCGGGCCCCTCGAACGCGGCGCCGTCCTCGACCACTGGGCGACGCACGACCACCGCGCCCAGGTGCACCCGGCCTCCCTGTGCGTACGACGGGACCTGCTGACCGCGCTCGGCGGCTGGATGGCACTGCCGGCCTCGGAGGACACCGGCCTGCTGCTCGCGCTGAACGCGGTGAGCCGTGGCTGGTTCACCTCGGAGGCGGGGCTCTTCTACCGCAAGTGGTCAGGCCAGGTCACGGGCCAGGCCGCGCACGTCGACCCCGCCGAACGGGCGGCCCGGACGGCGGTCGCGGAGGCCAGGGCCCGCGCGCTGGCCTCCTTAGGCTGGACCTACCCGGCGGGCTGACCCGCGGCGACGGCCAGCCAGTGGGCCACCCGGCGCAGCGTGCTCTCGTCGGCCCGGTCCACCAGCGCCCGTACGGCCGTGACGTCGTCCGGCGTGAGGTCGTACAGGCCCGCCTTGCTCAGCCCGGCCATCAGCACCTGGTGCCGCCGGTCCTCCATGCGCTCGGCGAGCTTGGTGAGACCGGCGGCGGGAACAGCGGCCTCCGGACTCTCGGCGGCCTCCCGGCTCTCGGCGGCCGCCGGCGCGGGAGCGGGGTCGCCAGCCGGGTCGAAGAGGTGCCACGCACCCTCCTTCGGTCCCCACAGGGCGACCGCCGCCTCCTCCCCCCGCGCCCGTTTGACCTGCGTCATCTCGCCCATCGCGTACAGCACGGGGGTGCGGTCGGGCGATTCGGCGGCGGGCCGCCAGGAATCCGAGGACGGGTCGTGGAACATCGCGACCCAGCGCGGGGCGCCCGTCGGCTGCGGGCTCCGGGGACGGCTCTGTCGGGCCTGACCACTCTGTCCGATCTCCATGGCTGGCGCTCACCCCTTCCGTATCGCCGTATCGGCACGGCGGGGCGACGATAGCTGACGGACCGTCAGCTATCCAGGCCTCGTCCCCGTGACGCTTCCCTACTGCGCCGCCGCGATCGCCGCCCGCGCCCGCGCCCGGAACGCCTCCAGCTTGTCCACCGGCTCCGTCAGCTGCCGGCTGCGCGAGCGGACGCTGACGTCATGGCCGGCCGCGGCCCTGCGCAGCGCGCCGACCGTGGCCCGCTCGCGCGGGATGTGGGCGAAGGGATCGAAGGAGTACCAGCGCATCGCGTTCTCGTGGGTCATCTTCACGATGTCCGCGTCCGGCACCGCGCAGTCCGCCAGCACCTGGTGCAGCTGCTCGGGCGCGTCCGGCCACAGCGAGTCGCTGTGCGGGTAGTCGCCCTCCCAGCAGATGTTGTCGATGCCGATGTCGTGCCGCAGCTTGATGCCCAGCCGGTCGGTGATGAAGCAGGTCAGGAAGTGCTCGCGGAAGACCTCGGAGGGGAGCTTGCCGCCGAAGTCCTGGAGGGTCCAGGTCGCGTGCATCTCGAACGTGCGGTCGACGCGCTCCAGGAAGTAGGGGATCCACCCGGTGCCGCCCTCCGAGAGGGCGATCCTCAGGTCCGGGAACTCCTTCAGCACCCGGGACCACAGCAGATCGGCCGCGGCCTGGACGAGGTTGATCGGCTGGAGCGTGATCATCACGTCCGGCGGCGAGTCGACGGCCGGGATGGCGAGCCGGCCGGAGGAGCCGATGTGCACCGACAGCACGGTGTTCGTGTCGCAGGCGGCCTGCCACACCGGGTTCCAGTACGGGTCGTGGAAGCTCGGGTAGCCGAGGGCGGCCGGGTTCTCCGGGAAGGTCATCGAGTGACAGCCCTTGGCCGCGACCCGCCGGATCTCGGCCGCCGTGAGCTCGGCGCTCCAGATGGCGGGCAGCGCCATGGGGATGAACCGGCCGGGGTACGCCCCGCACCACTCGTCGATGTGCCAGTCGTTGTAGGCGCGCACGAGGGCCAGGGAGAAGTCGGAGTCCTCGGTGGCGAACATCCGCGCCGAGAAGCCGGGGAAGGACGGGAAGTTCATCTGGGCGAGGACACCACCCGCGTTCATGTCCTTGACGCGCTCGTGGACGTCGTAGCAGCCGGGCCGGATCTCGTCCATGCCCTGCGGATCGAGGCCGTACTCCTCCTTGGGCCGCCCGGCGACCGCGTTGAGCGCGGCATTGCCCACGGTGTTGTCCCGGAACTGCCACACATCGCTGCCGTCCTCGCGGTGGACGAGCTTCGGCGCGTCGTCCAGGTACCGCTTCGGCAGGTGGTTCACGAAGATGTCCGGCGGCTCGATGATGTGGTCGTCCACGCTGATCAGGATCAGATCGTCCCGTTGCATGTCAGTGCCTCCCGCACGCCCTGCTGGATCCGCACTCTCGTTTTTTGAAAACTACATTCTCATCACAGGCGAATCAAGCATTCGGACCGCGGGCGTCGGAGCGGCATCGGCGGCATCCGGACAGCAGGGTCCGGGTCTCGGCCAAAGGTGATCGGGAACCGGCCCGGGAAGTGGATCAATGCGTGACGGCCGCGGGCCCGGGGTAGCTCAACCCGGTTCGGGAACCGAGGAGCGGAAAGTGACCGGTGCGCACTGCCTACGCCATCGCGCGCGCCGCACCGTTCGGCACCGGTCCCTCCCCTCGTGCGGACCGCTGCCGAACGGTGCGGGTGCCGTCCGGTTGCCCTTCGGATCCTGCCAGCTACGGCTTGCGGCGAGGAGGGTCCCGACCTCGGGCACCCCTCGTCGCCGCAGGTCAGCCGTATAAAGTGAGTTTTCCGGTCCGGATTCCAGGTGCGAGGGAAGTAAAGGGGTGGAGGCCTTGAGTTCCGACTCAGGGGCGCGCACAGCCTTCGCGGAACGCCTCGCGCTCCTCTACAGGGAGGCCGGCAACCCGCCCCTCAAACGCGTGTCCGAGGCGGTCGCCCGGCTGCGGCGGGTCGACGAGCGCGGGCGCCCGGTGCGGGTGTCGGCCCAGCGGATCAGCGACTGGCGCCGGGCACGGAACGTCCCCGCCCACTTCGTCGCCCTCGCCGCCGTCCTCCATGTCCTGATACCCGAGGCTCGCCGCGCCCGGCCCGTCCCCGTCTCCCCCGGCCTGTACGACATGACCCAGTGGCAGCGGCTGTGGGAACGCGCGCTGGCCGACCCGGTCGCGGCCGGCGAGGGCACCGCGCCCGCCGAGGAGACGGAGGGGGAGCAGACCGCCGCGGGCTCGGGCCCTGGTCCGGGCTCGGGCCCCGGCTCGGCCGAGTCCACCGTTCCGGGGAGCGTGTGCCCCTACCGGGGCCTGGCCTCCTACCGGCAGCAGGACGCCCGCTGGTTCTTCGGCCGGGAACGCAGCACCGAGGCCCTCGTCGCCCAACTGCGCGCGGCCCGGCGCACGGGCGGCCCGGTGATGCTGGTCGGCGCCTCCGGCGCGGGCAAGTCCTCCCTGCTCAGCGCCGGCCTGGTGCCCGCGCTGCGCGACGGGGCACTCGCCGACGGGGCGGATGAGGCGATTGAGGCGATTGAGGCGGGCGTACCGCAGGAGGACATCCTGCATCTCGTCCCCGGTGCCGACCCCCTCGCCGAGCTGACCGCCCGGATCCCCGAGCTCGCGCCCCTCGTCCAGGGCACCCACGAGCACTCCGACCCCGTTTCGCTGCGGTTCGCGCGCTCGGTGCGGGAGGCCGTCACCGTCTGGGCCCGCCGTACGGCGCCCGGTAGCGGCCAGGCGGTCGTCGTCGTGGACCAGTTCGAGGAGGTCTTCACCCTCTGTTCCGACGAGGCGAGCCGACGGCTCTTCGTCCAGCTGCTGCACGCCGCGGCCACACCGGGCGCGGGGGAGCGGGCCCCGGTGCTGGTCGTGCTCGGCATCCGCGCCGACTTCTACGAGCAGTGCCTCGCCCACCCCGAACTCGCCGACGCCCTCCAGCACCGGCACATGGTCCTCGGCCCGCTCACCACGACCGAGCTGCGCGAGGCGGTCACCGGTCCCGCGAAGGCCGTGGGCCTGGAGCTCGAACCGGGCCTCGCGGAGCTCATCGTCCGCGAGGTCAGCGCCGACGGCCCGCGCGGCGCCGACGCCGGTGTGCTGCCGCTGCTCTCGCACGCCCTGCTCGCCACCTGGCAGCGCCGCAAGGCCGGCCGACTGACCCTCGCCGGCTACCGCGCCGCCGGCGGTATCCAGGGCGCGGTCGCCGCCACCGCCGAACGGGCCTGGTCCGGCCTCGACCCGGCCGCCCGCACGGCCGCGCGGCTGCTGCTGCTCCGGCTGGTCCGGCTCGGCGAGGACACCCAGGCCACCCGGCGCCGCGGCACCCGCCGTCAGCTGGCGCAGGAGTCCACCGACCCCGGCGCGACCGAGGAGTCCCTGGAGGCGCTGGTGCGCGCCCGGCTGGTGACCCTGGACGCGGAGTCCGTGGAGATCACCCACGAGGCGCTGCTGACCGCGTGGCCGCGGCTGCGCGAGTGGATCGACGAGGACCGCAGCGACCATCTGCTGCGCCAGCGCCTGGAGGAGGACGGCCGGGCCTGGGAGGGCTCGCACCGCGACTCCTCGCTGCTCTACCGGGGCTCACGGCTCGAACAGGCGCACACCTGGGCGAGGTCGGCCGGCGACACCTTCCTCACCCGCAGCGCGGTGGACTTCCTGGCCGCCTCGGTACGGCTGCGCCGGCGCACGGTCTGGATCAGCCGCGGCGCCGTCTCCGCCCTGGTGGTGCTGTCCCTGCTCGCGGTCGGCGCGGCGGTCGTCGCCTGGCAGCAGCGCAACGACGCCGTGTTCGAACAGGTGGTCGCCGAGGCCGACCGGGTGCAGTACACGGACCCGTCGCTGTCCGCCCAGCTCGACCTGGTCGCCCACCGGCTGCGCCCCGACGACGAGGGCGCCCGCAACCGGCTGATCTCGATCGTCAACGCCCCCCTGGCCACCCCGCTCCTCGGCCACACCGGCGCCGTCTACCTCACCTCCTTCAGCCCCGACGGCAAGCTCCTCGCCACCGCCAGCTACGACCGCACGGTCCGGCTGTGGAGCCTGGCCGACCCCGCCCGCCCCAAACCCCTGGGCAAGCCGCTCAAGGGCCACACCAGCTGGGTGAGCAGCGCGGTCTTCAGCCCCGACGGCCATACGCTCGCCAGCGCCGGCGACGACGGCACGGTCCGTCTGTGGGACGTACGCGAGCCCACCGCGCCCCGCCCCCTCGGCAAGCCCCTCCAGGCCCACGGCGGCACGGTCTACCTGGTCGCCTTCAGCCCCGACGGCCGCACGCTGGTCTCCGCCAACGAGGACAGCAGGGTGCGCCTGTGGAACGTGGCCGACCCGGCCGCGCCGACGGCCCTCGCCACGCTGACCGGCCACAGCGCCGCCGTACGCTCCGTGGCGTTCAGCCCCGACGGCCGTACGCTCGCGACCGGCGGCGACGACAGCGCCGTACGCCTGTGGAACACGGCCGACCCCGGTCGGCCGCGCCCGCTGGGCGAGCCGCTGACCGGGCATGACGGCACGGTCCACTCCCTGGCGTTCAGCCCGGACGGCAGAACCCTCGCCTCCGGCAGCTCGGACGACACCGTCCGGCTGTGGAAGGTGTCCGACCCCGCGCACGCGAGCTCCCTCGGCGCCCCGCTCACCGGCCACACCGGCCCGGTCTGGTCGGTGTCCTTCTCCCCGGACGGCTCACTGCTCGCCGGCGCCAGCGCGGACAGCACGGCCATCCTCTGGAACGTCAGCGACCCGGCGTACCCCTCCCAGGTCGGCGAGCCGCTCGCGGGCAGCAGCGGCGAGATGTACGCGCTGGGCTTCAGCCCGGACGGCACCACCCTCGCCACCGGCAGCGGCGACAACAAGATCCGGCTGTGGTCCGTCCCCACCGCGGACATGATCGGCCGCACCGGCGCCTTCCGCCCGGACGGGCGGGTGCTCGGCACGGCGGCCCGCGACGGACGCATCCGGCTGTGGAACGTGGCGCGCCCCGACCGCCCGGAACCGCTCGGCAAGCCGTTCATGGCCGCGGACGGCGGCTACCGCTCCCTGGTCTTCTCCCCCGACGGCCGCACCCTCGCCGTGCTGACCGACAACCGGGCGGTCCACCTCTACGACGTCACCGACCCGTCCCATCCCGTCTCCCACGGCGCGCCGATCACCCTGCGCACCCGCTTCACGGGCCCGGACGCGCTCGCGTACAGCCCCGACGGCCGAACCCTGGCGACCGGCTACGACGACCGCACGATCCAGCTGTGGAACGTGGCCGACCCCGCCCATGTCACCCCCCTGGGCACCCCGCTCACCGGCCACCGCGGCTATGTCAACGCCCTGGCCTTCAGCCCGGACGGCAAGACCCTGGCCTCCGGCAGCGCGGACGCCACGATCCGCCTCTGGAACGTGACGAACCCGAGCCGCACGACAGGCATCGGCAAACCCCTCAAGGGCCACTCGGGCCCGGTCAACGCCCTCGCCTACAGCCCCGACGGCAGGACCCTCGCCTCCGGCAGCGACGACGACACGGTCCGCCTCTGGGACATCACGGACCTCTCCCGGGCGGGCGGCCTGGGCTCCCCCCTCACCGGTCACACCGAGGCGGTGGTCTCCCTGACGTTCAGCCAGGACGGCGGCACGCTGGCCTCCGGCGGCAACGACAACACGGTCCGCCTCTGGAACGTCCGCACCCCCTCCGACGCCTCCCCCATCGGCCAGTCGATGAGCCCCAACGCCAAGACCGGCAACTTCCTCTCCTTCAGCCCCAACAGCCGCATGCTGGGCGTCTCCAGCGGCGCCGACACGGTCCGCCTCTGGAACCTCGACGTCGACCAGGCCATCACCCACATCTGCGCCACCACCCGCAACGTCCTCACCGCCGAGAAGTGGCACGAGTACCTCCCCCGCCTCTCGTACGATCCTCCGTGCCCCACCTGACCCCGAAGTGATCCCGATCACAACTCCCCACTCCGCCCGACCAGTCGCCTCCCGTTGATCAACCACCCTTGTTAGCCTTGGCCCAAGCCCGGTCGCTGGTGCATCCCCCGTCGCCAGCGACCGGGCCTTTCTCATGCCCACCCTCCCCCCACCACCAACACAAAAGACCCCCGGTTCATCCGAACCAGGGGTCTTTCCACTGTGGGGCTAACAGGATTTGAACCTGTGGCCTCATCCTTATCAGGGATGCGCTCTAACCAACTGAGCTATAGCCCCGCCGCGCTCTGCGGTGTGTGTCCCGCGCGCTGACTCCTGAAGATTAGCGCACGACGTGGGCAGTCCCAAAATCGGTTGTCGGGGGACCGCCCACGGCGGGTTTAGGCGCAGCTCACTCGTCCTCGGCGAGCGTCAGCTCCACGCCGCCGACGAAGCCGGCGGAGAGGTTGTAGATGAACGCGCCGAGGGTCGCGAGGGCCGTCGCCAGGACGACGTCGATGACCGCGATGACCGCCGTGAACATCAGGACGTGCGGGAGGGAGAGGAAGGACTGCAGGTCGAAGCCGTTGGACTCGTTGGAACCGGTGGCCTCGGAGATGGTGCCGCCGACCGTCGAGAAGACGCCCATCGCGTCCATGACCATCCACAGCACCGCCGCCGCCACGATCGTGCAGATGCCGAGCGCGATCGACAGCAGGAAGCTGACCTTCATCACCGACCACGGGTCGGCCTTCGCGACCCGCAGCCGTGCCTTGCGCACCCGCGGCACGGTGCGCGCGCCGGCGCCGGTGCGCGGACGCCGTACCGTGCCCGGCGGCGTCGCCTGGGTCGGGTAGGCCTGCGGCGGGTGGTACGGCGCCGCGGCAGGCTGCGGGGCCTGCCGGTCGCCGGGCAGCGGTGAGGCCGGCTGCTGGGCCTGCGGACCACGGGTGTCCGTCACGGTTCCCCCCTGGGATCCCTTGGATCCTTGCGTGTCGGGCGAGGAGGAGGGGGCGTCGGCGGCCGCCGGCTTGATCGCCTTCAGCTGGGTCGTGTGCGTGTCCTGCTCACGTCCCTCCGCGCCCCGCGCGCTGGTCGTGCGCGCGTCCCCCTCCGGCGCGGCGGAGCCACGGCCGCCGCCGTTCTTGTCCGTGCCGGCAGAAGTACCGGCGCCCGTGGCTCCGCTCACGATGACTCACTCCTCGTGCCTACTCGGCCGAGGGCGCCTCACCCTCGTCCGTGCCGCTGGTGGCGGCGCCCTCGGCGGTCTCGTCCACGGCCACGTCGCCGTCGACCTCCTCCGCCTCGCGCCCCGCCTCGGCGTTACGTGCGATACCGACGACGGCATCGCGCTTGCCCAGGTTGATCAGTTGGACGCCCATGGTGTCACGGCCCGTCTCCCTGACCTCGTTGACTCGCGTACGAATCACACCACCCGACAACGTGATGGCGAGGATCTCGTCGGTCTCCTCGACCACCAGCGCGCCGACGAGCGAACCGCGGTCCTCCACGATCTTGGCGGCCTTGATACCGAGGCCGCCGCGGCCCTGGACGCGGTACTCGTCGACGCCGGTCCGCTTCGCGTACCCGCCGTCTGTGGCAGTGAACACGAACGTACCGGGTCGAACAACATTCATCGAGAGGAGCTCGTCGCCCTCGCGGAAGCTCATGCCCTTGACACCCGAGGTGGCGCGGCCCATGGGGCGGAGCGTTTCGTCCGTGGCCGTGAAGCGGATCGACTGTGCCTTCTTGCTGATCAGCAGCAGATCGTCGTCCGCCGAGACGAGTTCGGCACCGATCAGTTCGTCGTCGGAACCGTCCTCCGTCTCACGGAGGTTGATCGCGATGACACCGCCGGAACGGGGCGAATCGTAATCCTTCAGCGGCGTCTTCTTGACCAAGCCGCCCTTGGTGGCGAGTACCAGGTACGGCGCCGCCTCGTAGTCGCGGATGGCGAGGATCTCGGCGATCGCCTCGTCCGGCTGGAAGGCCAGCAGGTTCGCGACGTGCTGGCCGCGCGCGTCCCGGCCGGCGTCGGGCAGTTCGTACGCCTTCGCGCGGTACACACGGCCCTTGTTGGTGAAGAACAGCAGCCAGTGGTGCGTGGTGGAGACGAAGAAGTGGTCGACGATGTCGTCTTCCTTCAGCTTCGCGCCCCGCACGCCCTTGCCGCCGCGCTTCTGGGCGCGGTAGTCGTCCGCCTTGGTGCGCTTGACATAGCCGCCGCGCGTGACGGTGACGACGATGTCCTCCTCGGCGATCAGGTCCTCGATGGACATGTCACCGTCGTAGGGCACCAGCATCGTCTTGCGGTCGTCGCCGTACTTCTCGACGATCGCGGCGAGTTCCTCGCTGACGATGCCGCGCTGGCGGACCGGCGAGGCCAGGATGTCGTTGTACTCCCGGATCTTCGCCTGGAGTTCGTCGTGCTCCTGGATGATCTTCCGGCGCTCCAGGGCGGCCAGTCGGCGCAGCTGCATCTCGAGGATGGCGTTCGCCTGGATCTCGTCGATCTCCAGGAGCTCCATCAGGCCCGTGCGCGCGATGTCGACGGTGTCGCTGCGCCGGATCAGCGCGATGACCTCGTCGATGGCGTCCAGGGCCTTCAGCAGGCCGCGCAGGATGTGCGCGCGCTCCTCCGCCTTGCGCAGCCGGAAGCGCGTACGGCGGACGATGACCTCGATCTGGTGCGTCACCCAGTGGCGGATGAACGCGTCCAGTGAGAGGGTGCGCGGGACGCCGTCGACCAGGGCCAGCATGTTGGCGCCGAAGTTGGACTGCAGGTCCGTGTGCTTGTAGAGGTTGTTCAGGACGACCTTGGCGACCGCGTCCCGCTTCAGGACGATCACGAGGCGCTGGCCGGTGCGGGACGACGTCTCGTCGCGGACGTCCGCGATGCCGCCGATCTTGCCGTCCTTCACCAGGTCGGCGATCTTCTGCGCGAGATTGTCCGGGTTGACCTGGTACGGCAGTTCGGTGACCACCAGGCACTGGCGGTTCTGGATCTCCTCGACCTCGACGACCGCGCGCATGGTGATCGAGCCACGGCCCGTGCGGTACGCCTCCTCGATGCCCTTGCGGCCGACGACCAGGGCGCCGGTCGGGAAGTCGGGGCCCTTGATGCGCTCGATCAGCGCGTCGAGCAGCTCCTCGTGACTGGCTTCCGGGTTCTCCAGGTACCACTGGGCGCCGGCCGCGACCTCGCGCAGGTTGTGCGAGGGGATGTTGGTCGCCATACCGACCGCGATCCCGGCCGAGCCGTTGATCAGCAGGTTCGGGAAGCGGGCGGGCAGGACGGTCGGCTCCTGGGAGCGGCCGTCGTAGTTGTCCGTGAAGTCGACGGTCTCCTCGTCGATGTCACGGACCATCTCCATGGACAGCGGCGCCATCTTGCACTCGGTGTACCGCATGGCGGCCGCCGGGTCGTTGCCCGGGGAGCCGAAGTTGCCGTTGGAGTCGACGAGCGGCATGCGCATCGACCACGGCTGGGCGAGGCGCACCAGGGCGTCGTAGATCGAGGAGTCGCCGTGGGGGTGGTAGTTGCCCATGACGTCGCCGACGACGCGGGCGCACTTGTAGAAGCCGCGCTCGGGGCGGTAGCCGCCGTCGTACATGGCGTACAGGACGCGGCGGTGGACGGGCTTGAGACCGTCGCGGACGTCGGGCAGCGCGCGGGACACGATGACGGACATCGCGTAGTCCAGGTACGAGCGCTGCATCTCCGTCTCGAGCCCGACGGGCTCGACGCGCATCGCGACTTCGCCGCCCTCTTCAGGGGTGACGGGAGTGTTCTCGTCGGCCATTGCTGGTGAAGATCCTTCCTGGTGCGGTCAGCTGAGACCGACTCAGATGTCGAGGAAGCGGACGTCCTTGGCGTTGCGCTGGATGAACTGGCGGCGGGCCTCGACGTCCTCGCCCATGAGGACCGAGAACAGGTCGTCGGCCTGGGCGGCGTCGTCCAGGGTGACCTGGCCGAGGACCCGGTGCTCCTGGTCCATCGTGGTCACGCGCAGTTCCTCGGCGTTCATCTCGCCGAGACCCTTGAAGCGCTGGATCGAGTCCTCGCGGACGCGCTTGCCACGCTGGCGGCCCATCTCGATCAGCGCGTCGCGCTCGCGGTCCGAGTAGGCGTACTCGATGTCGTCCCGGCCCCACTTGATCTTGTAGAGCGGGGGGCGGGAGAGGTAGACGTGCCCGGCCTCGACCAGCGGCCGCATGAAGCGGAACAGGAAAGTCAGCAGCAGGGTGCTGATGTGCTGGCCGTCGACGTCGGCGTCCGCCATCAGGATGATCTTGTGATAGCGGAGCTTCTCGATGTCGAAGTCCTCGTGCACACCCGTGCCGAAGGCGGAGATCAGCGCCTGGATCTCCTGGTTCTGCAGGATCTTGTCGATCCTGGCCTTCTCGACGTTGAGGATCTTGCCGCGGATCGGGAGGATCGCCTGGTACTGCGGGTTGCGGCCGGACTTGGCCGAGCCGCCGGCGGAGTCACCCTCGACGATGAAGATCTCGCACTTGGTGGGGTCGTTCGACTGGCAGTCGGAGAGCTTGCCCGGGAGCGAGGCGCTCTCCAGCAGGCCCTTGCGCCGGGTCAGGTCGCGGGCCTTGCGGGCCGCCACGCGCGCGGTGGCCGCCTGGATGCCCTTGCGGACGATGTCCGCCGCCTCGACCGGGTTGCGGTCCAGCCAGTCCTGGAGGTGCTCGTAGACCGCCTTCTGGACGAAGGTCTTGGCCTCGGTGTTGCCCAGCTTGGTCTTGGTCTGGCCCTCGAACTGCGGCTCGCTCAGCTTGACCGAGATGATCGCGGTCAGACCCTCGCGGATGTCGTCGCCCGTGAGGTTGTCGTCCTTCTCGCGCAGCAGCTTCTTGTCGCGCGCGTACTTGTTGACCAGGTTGGTCAGGGCCGCGCGGAAGCCCTCCTCGTGGGTGCCGCCCTCATGCGTGTGGATGATGTTGGCGAAGGAGTACACGCCCTCGCTGTAACCGCTGTTCCACTGCATCGCGACCTCGAGGGAGAGGGCGCGCTCCTTGTCCTCGGCCTCGAGGTCGATCACCGTCGGGTGCACCGCTTCGCCCTTGCGGGAGTTGAGGTACTTCACGAAGTCGACGATGCCGCCCTCGTAGTGGTACGTGACGGTCTTGACCTCGGACTTCTCGTCGGCGCCCGCCTCGTCCGCACCGGTGACGGCCTTCGCCGACTCGCGCTCGTCCGTGAGTTTGATCGTCAAACCCTTGTTGAGGAACGCCATCTCCTGGAAGCGCCGGGAGAGCGTCTCGAACGAGTACTCGGTGGTCTCGAAGATGTCCTGGTCGGCCCAGAAGGTGACCGAGGTGCCGGTCTCCGTGATGGCCTCGTGCTGGGCGAGGGGCGCCGTGGGGACGCCCATCTTGTAGTCCTGCGTCCAGCGGTGGCCGTCGGTCCTCACCTCGACAGCGACCTTCGACGACAGGGCGTTCACGACCGAGACGCCGACGCCGTGCAGACCGCCGGAGACCGCGTAGCCGCCGCCGCCGAACTTGCCGCCCGCGTGCAGCACGGTCAGCACGACCTCGACGGCCGGCTTGCCCTCGGAGGGCACGATGCCGACCGGGATGCCGCGGCCGTTGTCGATGACGCGGATGCCGCCGTCGGCCAGGATCGTGATGTCGATGGTGTCCGCGTGGCCGGCCAGTGCCTCGTCGACGGAGTTGTCCACCACCTCGTACACGAGGTGGTGGAGGCCACGCTCGCCCGTGGAGCCGATGTACATACCGGGGCGCTTGCGGACCGCGTCCAGGCCCTCGAGGACGGTGATGGCGCTGGCGTCGTACGAGGCGGTGACCTCGCCGTTCGCGCCGGCGTCGGTGGACGGGTTGTTCTCGTTGGGGTTGCCGGAATCGGCCACGAAGCGCCCTTTCTGGCACAGCACGAGCCAGGCTCCCCGGCAGGTTGCCGGAGCGGCTGCGGCATGTTGCGTTGGTAACGCCTTGATCAGCGTTGCTCAGCTTGTCCCGGGCGGTCCCCACGATTGGGGCGGGATTGGCTTCCAGTCTACCGGTAGCACTGACAGTGATGGGGGTTTGCCGGTACCTGAGTCCGGATGTGCCGCCCTCAACCGGTCTCCGACGGGTCCCGATATACGGAAGGGGGCTTCAAGGGGCTCACGGAGGCACTCAGCGCTTCCGGGTGTCAACCCTTGGCTACCGACGGGTCAGGTCGGAAATCGCGGGAAATCGGCCCCGTGTGCGGGCGGTTTGAGCGCTTGTCCACAGGCTGTGGGCGAAGGACGGCGCCCACCTGCGGGCATCCTCCGGGCGCCCTCCGGACAGACGAAAAGACGGCCGGGGCGGTACGCGCGTGCCGCCCCGGCCGTCTCCACGTGACGCAGATCACCCGTATGTATCGCCGGGGCCGGTGGATCCGGGGGCGCGCAGCGGGCCGTAACGACGCACGGGGCCGCCCGGGCCCTGCACCTTGATCTGTCTGACCCGGCCGTGCCCGAGATCCTCGTTGAGCCGGGCGACCAGGGTCGGGGCCAGCAGCCGCAGGTTCGTCGCCCAGGCCGTGGAGTCGCAGCGCACCACGAGGACCCGCTCGTCCTCGTCGTAGCGCTCGGGCACACAGTGCTTGGCCACGTCCTCGCCGACGATCTCGGGCCAGCGCCCCATCACCCCGCCCACGGCCGCCGGCGCCTCCCAGCCGCGCTCGGTCAGCAGCCGGTTGATCGCCGCGCCGAGCGCCATGGGGTCGCGTCCGTCCGCCCGCGCGCCGGAGCGCAGACCGCCCCCGCGGCGCGCCTGCTTCTTCTGCTGCGCGGCGTCCCCCCGCGCGCGTGCCTGCTCGCGCGCCGCCCGCAGCGCCACGCGCGCGAGGTCGACGCCGGAGGGCTCGGGTGTCTTGCGGCGGACGTCGGGGGGCTCGGGTGTGGTGCGGGGCTCCTGCTCGGTCATACGCGTTCCACCGTCCCGTCCGCGACCGCGTACCGCGCCCCGCTCAGCACATGCGGTACGTCGTCGTCGACCGCCGCGGTCACCAGGACCTGTTCGCCCGGCGCGACCAGCTCGGCCAGCCGCTCCCGGCGGCGCGCGTCCAGCTCGGCGAAGACGTCGTCGAGCACCAGCACCGGCTCGTTGCCCTCGGCCCGCAGCAGGTCGTAGGAGGCCAGCCGCAGCGCCAGCGCGTACGACCAGGACTCGCCGTGGGAGGCGTACCCCTTGGCCGGCAGCTGACCGAGTTTGAGCAGCAGATCGTCCCGATGAGGTCCTACGAGGGTGACGCCCCGCTCGATCTCCTGCTTGCGGACGTCCGCGAGCGCCGCCATCAGCTGCGCGTGGAGATCCTCGCGCGTGTGCGCCTCACCGGGCGCCGACGGCCGGTACTCCAGGGCCAGCGGCCCCCCGCCGGGCGCCAGCTGTTCGTACGCCTTGTCGGCGAGCGGCTGGATCGCCGCGACCAGGTCGAGCCGCTGGGCGAGCAGCTCGGCGCCCGCGCGCGCGAGATGCTGGTCCCACACGTCGAGCGTCGACAGGTCCATGGACCGCCCGCCGTGCCGCCGGGCGAGGGCCGCCGACTTCAGCAGGGTGTTGCGCTGCTTGAGGACCCGCTCGTAGTCGGACCGCACACCCGCCATGCGCGGGGAACGGGCCGTGATCAGCTCGTCCAGGAACCGCCGCCGCTCCCCGGGATCCCCCTTGACCAGCGCGAGGTCCTCGGGCGCGAACAGCACGGTCCGTACGATGCCCAGCACGTCCCGAGGTCTGACCTGCGAGGACCGGTTGATGCGGGCGCGGTTGGACTTGCCGGGGTTGAGCTCCAGCTCGACGAGCTGCTGCCGCTCGCCCTGCCGGACCTGCGCGCGGATGATCGCGCGGTCGGCGCCCATGCGGACCAGGGGCGCGTCGGAGGCGACCCGGTGGCTGCCGAGGGTGGCGAGATAGCCGACGGCCTCGACGAGGTTGGTCTTGCCCTGCCCGTTGGGGCCGACGAAGGCGGTGACGCCCGGGTCGAGCGGGACCTCGGCCCGGGCGTAGGAGCGGAAGTCGGCCAGCGACAGATGCGTGACGTGCATGGTCGTTCGCCGACCTCCCCCAGGGTTCTCGGGTTGTTACTTCGTCTCGACCGCGTGGCCGCCGAACTGGTTGCGCAGCGCCGCGATCATCTTCATCTGCGGGGAGTCCTCCTGGCGGGAGGAGAACCGCGCGAACAGCGAGGCCGTGATCGTGGGCAGCGGCACGGCGTTGTCGATGGCGGCCTCGACCGTCCAGCGGCCCTCGCCGGAGTCCTGGGCGAAGCCCTTCAGCTTGTCGAGGTGCTCGTCCTCGTCGAGGGCGTTGACCGCGAGGTCGAGCAGCCAGGACCGGATGACCGTGCCCTCCTGCCAGGAGCGGAAGACCTCGCGCACGTCCGTGACGGAGTCGACCTTCTCCAGCAGCTCCCAGCCCTCGGCGTAGGCCTGCATCATGGCGTACTCGATGCCGTTGTGGACCATCTTGGCGAAGTGGCCGGCGCCGACCTTGCCGGCGTGCACCGAGCCGAAGTCGCCCTCGGGCTTGAGCGCGTCGAAGACCGGCTGCACCTTGGCGACGTTCTCCGCGTCGCCGCCGTACATCAGCGCGTAGCCGTTCTCCAGGCCCCAGACGCCGCCGGAGACGCCGCAGTCGACGAAGCCGATGCCCTTGGCCGCCAGTTCCTCGGCGTGCTTCTCGTCGTCCGTCCAGCGGGAGTTGCCGCCGTCCACGACGACGTCGCCGGGCTCCAGCAGCTCGGCCAGCTCGTCGATCGTCGACTGGGTGGCCGCACCGGCCGGGACCATCACCCACACCACGCGCGGGCCCTTGAGCTTGCCCACAAGTTCTTCGAGGCTGTGGACATCGGCGAGGTCCGGGTTGCGGTCGTATCCGACGACGGTGTGGCCCGCGCGGCGGATCCGCTCGCGCATGTTGCCGCCCATCTTGCCGAGGCCGACGAGACCGAGCTCCATCAGTTGTTCCTTAGGTCGCTGTGTGGCGTGTGGGGCACCTTCGTACCCATGTCCGAGCCTAAACCCGGACGGTCACGCACACCTGTGGGCATACGCGCTCAGACGTACGGCCCCACATGCGGGCTCACCTGCGGGTTTGCCCACAGGCCGGGAGTCGGTTCTCCACGGCCTGTGGACAACACCGGCTGCTCAGCCGCTCAGTCGCACCGGCATGATCAGGTACTTGTAGGCGTCGTCCGCCTCGGCGTCCAGCGCCGGCCTGCCGCTGAGCAGCGCGGGCTTGGTGGACGTCGTGAAGGACAGCTGGGCGACGGGGGAGTCGATCGCGCTCAGGCCGTCCAGCAGGAAGGTCGGGTTGAAGGCGATCGAGATGTCGTCGCCCTCCAGCTGGGCGTCGACCCTTTCCACAGCCTGTGCGTCGTCGCTGGAGCCGGCCTCCAGGATGAGCACGCCCTGCTCGAAGCTGAGCCGCACCGGGGTGTTGCGCTCGGCGACCAGGGCCACACGCTTGACGGCCTCCACGAAGGGGGCGGTCTCGATCACGGCGACGGAGTTGAACTCCGTCGGGAACAGCGTGCGGTACTTCGGCAGATCGCCCTCGAGGAGACGGGTGGTCGTCCGGCGGCCCGCGCCCTCGAAACCGATCAGGCCCTCGCCCGAGCCCGAGCCGGAGAGCGCCAGGATGACGCTGTCGCCGCTCGTGAGCGCCTTGGCGGTGTCCAGGAGCGTCTTGGCGGGCACCAGGGCGACCGCGGAGGCGTCCGGGTTCTCCGGCTTCCACAGGAACTCACGGACCGCGAAGCGGTAGCGGTCGGTGGAGGCGAGGGTGACCGTGTCGCCCTCGATCTCGATGCGCACACCGGTGAGCACCGGCAGGGTGTCGTCACGGCCTGCGGCGATGGCGACCTGGGCGGCGGCGGAGGCGAAGACCTCACCGGGGACGGTGCCCGTCGCGTTCGGCATCTGGGGCAGCGACGGGTACTCCTCCACGGGCAGGGTGTGGAGGGTGAACCGCGAGGAGCCGCAGACCACGGTCGCCCGTACACCGTCTGTGGAAATCTCCACCGGCCGGTTGGGGAGGGCGCGGCAGATGTCCGCGAGCAGGCGGCCGGAGACGAGGACTGTGCCCTCCTCCTCGACCTCGGCCTCCACGGACACGCGCGCGGAGACCTCGTAGTCGAAGCTGGAGAGGCTCAGGGCGCCGTCCTCGGCCTTCAGCAGCAGGCCCGCGAGGACAGGCGCCGGCGGACGGGCCGGGAGGCTGCGCGCCGCCCAGGCCACTGCCTCCGCGAGTACGTCGCGTTCCACCCGGATCTTCACTCTTGCCGCCTCCTGCTGTTGCCGGCGCTTCTCGGCCTGCCTGGCTTGGTCGTCTGGTGTCGGTGTGATCGGCCCCGGCGAAGGGAAGGACCACCGGGGACCAGTCTGACGCACCGCACTGACAGTAGGTGCCTCTCGAGGTCAAGTCGTGACGAGGGGCAGCCGGACGCCGGAGGGCGAGTTGTGCACAGGCCCCACTTCGAAACGGATTCCGAGCTCTCTCTAGTTGTCAGTAGTAGTAGGGCCTGTGGATACCGTGGATAACCCTGTTTTCGCAGCTCAGAGGCGATTTTTTATCCACTGGCCCTGTGGGCGGAGGCGGTGGACAACCGGGCCCGTCTGTGGAGAACAGAAAGTTCTGCACACTCCGTGCACAGGGAGGGGCGAGTTCTCCCCAGCGCCGTCCCCAGCTTTACCCACCTTTCCCACAGGCCAACCCGGCAACTTCGTGTGACGCCTTTCACTCGACCCGGTGAGGAGGCGCGTCAGCTTGCCGAACAGTGGACAGGCATGTGGAGAAACCGCTGATCGCTGGGGACAACCGGCCGCAGCCTGTGGGTTGCCGGTGGACAACTTCGTGCACAGCCTGTGGATCAATTTTTTGTCCACAGCCTGTGGACGTCCTTCGTCCACGAATCCACAACCTGTTGACCTGGCTCGATGCTCCTCCCACAGGCTCGCCTGTGGATACAGTCTGGACAACTTCCGGGTCCCCAGGGTGTGGACGGCAAAAAGTCACCGAATCTGTGGAGAGTGGCCGTAACCCGGCCGGAAATCGAACAGCGGATGACGGGCGGCCCGGACGCACGGGCGCCCCCGGGCCCCTCCGGCGAGGTGTCACGGCTTCCCTGGACACGCGTCACGGCTCTCCTGGACACGCGCCAAGGCTTCCGCGCGGACGCGCCAAGGCTCCCGCGCGGACGCGCCAAGGGGTTCTGCGGGGACGCGTGACGGGCTTCTGCGGGGACGCGTCACGGGCTCACCCGGACACGACGCGCCAGGGGCTCACCCGGACACGCAGAGGGCGCCCCGGGATCGGTTCCCGGGGCGCCCTCCGTGGCGTCGTACGGCGGTCAGCCGGCCTTGATGCGGTTGGTCAGCTCGGTCACCTGGTTGTAGATGGAGCGCCGCTCGGCCATCAGATTGCGGATCTTGCGGTCGGCGTGCATGACCGTGGTGTGGTCCCGGCCGCCGAACAGCGCGCCGATCTTCGGCAGCGAGAGGTCCGTCAGCTCGCGGCACAGGTACATGGCGATCTGCCGGGCCGTCACCAGCGCCCGCCCGCGCGAGGTCCCGCACAGGTCCTCGACCGTGAGGCCGAAGTAGTCGGCGGTGGCGCTCATGATGGCCGTCGAGGTGATCTCGGGCGCCGAGTCCTCGCCGCCGGGGATCAGGTCCTTCAGGACGATCTCCGTCAGCCCCAGGTCCACCGGCTGCCGGTTGAGCGAGGCGAACGCGGTCACCCGGATCAGCGCGCCCTCCAGCTCACGGATGTTGCGCGAGATCCGCGAGGCGATGAACTCCAGCACCTCCGGCGGGGCGTTGAGCTGCTCCTGCACCGCCTTCTTGCGCAGGATCGCGATCCGCGTCTCCAGCTCGGGCGGCTGGACGTCGGTGATCAGACCCCACTCGAAACGGTTCCGCAGCCGGTCCTCCAGCGTCACCAGTTGCTTGGGCGGCCGGTCGCTGGACAGCACGATCTGCTTGTTGGCGTTGTGGAGCGTGTTGAAGGTGTGGAAGAACTCCTCCTGCGTCGACTCCTTGTCCGCGAGGAACTGGATGTCGTCGACGAGCAGGATGTCCATCTCCCGGTACCGCTTGCGGAAGCTGTCGCCCTTGCCGTCGCGGATGGAGTTGATGAACTCGTTGGTGAACTCCTCCGAGCTGACGTACCGCACACGCGTGCCGGGATACAGGCTCCGCGCGTAGTGTCCGATCGCGTGCAGCAGGTGCGTCTTGCCGAGCCCCGACTCGCCGTAGATGAAGAGGGGGTTGTAGGCCTTCGCGGGCGCCTCGGCCACGGCGACCGCGGCCGCGTGCGCGAAGCGGTTGGACGCGCCGATGACGAACGTGTCGAAGAGGTACTTCGGGTTCAGCCGGGCCGTCGGCTCACCGGGCCCGCCCACCGACGGCGACGGCGAGGCCGGCGCCCCGGGCACTCCCGGCGCGCCGGGCCGCTGCGGCGGCCCGGAACCTGCCGACGGCTCGGGCAGCTCCCGCCGGCCCGCGTCCCGCTGGTCGTACTCGGGCCGCTTCTGCTCGTAGGGGGCGGGGTCGTACGGCGGCCGCTCCATCGACTGCGGCCGGTAGTCCTGCGGCGGCTGACCGTAGGAGTCCTGGGGGTAGGGGGCCTGCGACGGCGACCTGTAGGGGTCCTGGGCCGGGGGACCGTAGGAGTCCTGCGACGGCGAGGCGTACGGATCACGCTCCGGGAAACCGAGCCGCTGCTGCTGCCAGCCGTACTCGTCCTGCTGCGGCCGCGGCCAGGCGCCGGGCTCCGGGCGCTGGTACTCCGACGGGTACGCGGGCCGCGCGGTCGGCAGCTGCTCCCCGCGCGGGTCCTCGCCGGAGTGCCCCGGGCGCTGCTCGGCGCGGTGCCGGCCGTAGCTCCCGTCGTACGGGCTGTCATAGGAATTGTCGTACGTGCTGTCGTAGCGGCCCTTGGGCTCGTCGTACGGGCTGTCGTACGGGCCGGACGGGAGTTCGGGCTCCTCGTAGCGCGGCTTCGGCTGCTGCTGGACCGGGGGCGCCGGCGGGGCCGGGGGCTCGCCGACGGAGTCGTCCACGGTGATCGCGATACGGATCGGGCGGCCGCACTCACGGCTCAGGGTCTCGCTGACGATCGGGGCCAGCCGGCCCTCCAGTACGCCCTTGGCGAATTCGTTCGGCACGGCGAGCAGGGCCGTGTCGGCGACCAGCGCCAGCGGCTGGCAGCGCCGGATCCAGTGCTCGTCCTTCACCTCGACACCCTGGCCACGGCCCTCACCGAGGAGCTGCTCCAGTACGCGTGGCCACACTGCGGCAAGATCGGCAGGTACGTCAGCCACAGGGCACGCTCTCTCGTGGGGGGTCCCACGCACGTGTGGTTGCGGGACGGGTTGGGAACCGGGGGTCAAAGGAACGAATCGGAGTCCGGCCACGGTAGTCAGGCCGACGGCTGCGGTTCAAGTTGTTGTCCCCAGGCTGTGGATAGTGTCTCCCGGTGACCCCTGGTTTGACCGGATGGCGCAGCCGCGCGTACCGTAACCAGGTCGAGTTGTCGATGGCTGCTGCCGCCTGCCTCCGATGGGCACAGATCGCGTCAGGTGATCGGGAAGCGGTGCACTCGGGCGTAACGAGAGCTACTCGTGGGCGCACGGTGACAGCCAGGACGGCACCCGCCACACCGATTTGATTTCTGGAGCCCCCGAGTGAGCAAGCGCACCTTCCAGCCGAACAACCGTCGTCGCGCCAAGACCCACGGCTTCCGCCTGCGGATGCGCACCCGTGCCGGCCGCGCGATTCTCGCGAACCGCCGCAGCAAGGGTCGCGCGAACCTGTCCGCCTGAGCCTGATCAGGTCATGACGTCGTGCTGCCTACCGAGCATCGGCTGAGGCGGCGCGAAGACTTCGCGACCGCAGTACGACGGGGTCGTCGGGCTGGCCGTCCGACTCTCGTCGTCCATCTTCGAAGCGGTGCCATGGACCCGCACGCGCCTGGGGAGAGCGCTCCCCCGACGCGTGCGGGTTTCGTCGTGAGCAAGGCTGTGGGCGGGGCGGTCGTACGCAACAAGGTGAAGCGCAGACTGCGTCATCTGATGCGCGACCGAGTCGTTCTGTTGCCCCCCGGTAGCCTGGTAGTCGTACGGGCGCTGCCCGGTGCGGGCGACGCCGACCACGCACAGCTGGCCCAAGACCTTGATGCCGCCCTTCAACGGCTGCTGGGAGGGGGCGCGCGATGAAGTACCCGCTGCTGGCCCTGATCAAGCTCTACCAGTGGACGATCAGTCCGCTGCTCGGGCCGGTCTGCAAGTACTACCCGTCGTGTTCCCACTACGGGTACACGGCCATCGACCGGCACGGCGCGATCAAGGGAACGGCACTCACCGCGTGGCGCATCCTGCGGTGCAACCCGTGGTCGCTGGGGGGTGTGGACCATGTCCCGCCGCGGAAGCGCCCGCGGTGGCACGAAATGCTGCGCGACGCCTGGCGTGCACGCAGGGGCGGGACCTCCGCCGCCGAAACGGCCACCGAGCTCTCCTCGAGCCCGGCCGCAGAGACCCCGTCCCATGCCCAAGGAGCATGATTAGTGGACACGATTGCCAGCCTCTTCAGCTTCATCACGACACCCGTTTCCTGGGTCATCGTCCAGTTCCACACGGTGTACGGCAAGATCTTCGGCCCTGACACCGGATGGGCCTGGGGCCTGTCGATCGTGTCTCTGGTGATCCTGATCCGCATCTGCCTGATCCCGCTCTTCGTGAAGCAGATCAAGGCGACCCGGGCCATGCAGACGCTCCAGCCCGAGATGAAGAAGATCCAGGAGCGCTACAAGAACGACAAGCAGCGTCAGTCCGAAGAGATGATGAAGCTGTACAAGGAGACGGGCACCAACCCGCTCTCCTCGTGCCTTCCCATCCTGGCGCAGTCCCCGTTCTTCTTCGCCCTCTACCACGTGCTCAACGGCATCGCGAACGGTGACACCATCGGCGTGATCAACCAGAGCCTGCTGGAGAGCGCGCAGAAGGCGCACATCTTCGGTGCTCCGCTGGCCGCGAAGTTCACGGACAGCGCGTCGGAGGCCCAGGCCCTCGGCGCCTCCCTCACGGACGTCCGCGTCGTCACCGCGATCATGATCGTCCTGATGTCGGCCTCGCAGTTCTTCACCCAGCGCCAGCTGATGACGAAGAACGTCGACACCTCGGTGAAGACCCCGTTCATGCAGCAGCAGAAGATGCTGATGTACGTCTTCCCGGTCATGTTCGCCGTCTTCGGCATCAATTTCCCGGTCGGTGTCCTCGTCTACTGGCTGACCACCAACGTGTGGACCATGGGCCAGCAGATGTACGTGATCCACAACAACCCGACCCCGGGTTCCAAGGCCCAGGCCGCGTACCTGGAGCGGCTGTACAAGCACGTGACGCACGTCGGCAAGACCCGCCGCCGCAGCGAGAAGACCATCATCAAGGCCATCGTCGCCAAGGGCCGCGACCGCAACGAGGCCGAGCGCAAGTTCATCAACGGTCTGACCAAGGCGGGCCTCGCGGCCCAGGCCGACGGCACCGTGGTGAAGAGCGACGCCCAGACCGTCGTGGAGACCGAGGACGGCACCACCACGACGACCGCGGCCGCCGCCAAGCGCCAGCAGCCGAAGCGGCAGTCCAAGTCCCAGCGCCAGTCCGGCGGCCCGAAGGCGGCCGGCGAGACGACCTCGCTGAGCAAGTCCGACGAGCCCGAGGACGAGAAGCCCTCCGACGCCGCCCCGCGGACCGCCCCCAAGGCCGGTACCGGTGGCGGACGCAGCAAGGCCCAGTCCGGGCAGCGCAAGGGCGGCCCGCAGCGCCCCAAGTCCCCGTCCAAGAAGTAAGAAGGAGCCCATCCCGTGACGGAAGGCACCACCTCCGCTGCCGAGGGTGCAGACACCCTGACCCGCCTGGAGCAGGAGGGCGAGATCGCGGCGGACTACCTCGAGGGTCTGCTGGACATCGCGGATCTCGACGGCGACATCGACATGGACGTCGAAGCCGACCGCGCCGCTGTGTCGATCATCAGCGACTCCGGCACCCGTGATCTGCAGAAGCTGGTCGGCCGGGACGGCGAGGTGCTGGAGGCGCTGCAGGAGCTGACGCGCCTGGCCGTCCACCGGGAGACCGGGGACCGCAGCCGGCTGATGCTGGACATCGCGGGCTACCGCGCCAAGAAGCGCGCCGAGCTCTCCGAGCTGGGCGCCAAGGCCGCGGCCGACGCCAAGAACAGCGGCGAGCCCGTGAAGCTGAAGCCCATGACGCCCTTCGAGCGCAAGGTCGTCCATGACGCGGTCAAGGCCGCGGGCCTGCGCAGCGAGTCCGAGGGCGAGGAGCCGCAGCGCTTCGTCGTCGTGCTCCCCGATTAGATTCGGTACGTACGTCACCCCCGGCCCCGTCTGTAGCGCAGGCGGGGCCGGTCTTTGTCAGCCTTGTTGTTCTGGTGGTCGGCGCTGGACGCGCCGAAGCGGTACGGAAGGACGGTCCCCGTGACGGAGGCAGCGGAGCTCCCCCCTGCGCCCGAGGTGGCACGCGAGGTATTCGGTGATCGCTTCGCGGATGCGGTCCGGTACGCCGAGCTCCTGGCCGAGGCAGGTGTGCAGCGCGGTCTCATCGGCCCACGAGAGGTGCCACGCCTGTGGGAGCGGCACATCCTCAACTGCGCGGTGCTCTCCGAAGTCGTGCCCGAGAGTGTCACCGTGTGCGATGTGGGCTCGGGCGCCGGCCTGCCCGGCATCCCCCTGGCGCTGGTGCGCGAGGACCTGAAGATCACTCTTCTGGAGCCGCTCCTGCGGCGTACGAACTTCCTGACCGAGGTGGTCGAGCTCCTCGGCCTGGACCATGTCACCGTGGTCCGTGGCCGTGCCGAGGAGGTCATGGGCACGCTTCCGCCGGTCCATGTGGTGACCGCCCGCGCCGTGGCACCCCTCGACCGTCTGGCCACCTGGGGCATCCCGCTGCTGCGCCCCTACGGTGAGATGCTCGCTCTCAAGGGCGACACCGCCGAGGAGGAGCTGAAGAGCGCGGCCACCGCCCTGAGCAAGCTGGGCGCGGTCGGCACCTCGATCCTCCAGGTCGGTGAGGACGTCGTCGATCCGCTCTCCACGGTGGTGCGGGTCGAGGTCGGGGAGAGTCCCGGTGGCGTGCGGTTCGCGGCCAAACGGGCGAAGGCCGCCCGGACGGGACGGGCCCGCCGCCGGCGCTGACGGAGTGTCGCGTCCGTTCGGCCGTAGGCGCTGTGCATCGTGTTTCACGTGAAACGTCGCTCCCTGCTGCACGGCATCATCAGTCGCGGTCGCGCCGCGGCCGAACCCCGCGAACGAAAGCCCCTCGGTTCACTCGATGCGGGAGTGGAGTTGTCCACAGAGGTGGATTTCTCCACAGAACAACAGGCCTCACTGGTTCGCGACCCCGAAGACATGGCAGGCTCTGTTCATTGCGAGCTTGAAGTCGAGGAGAGTGAATCCTTGCGGTCCGACGCCAACATCGCGGGACCGATGGCCGATCCGGTCCCCGGTCCCCGTACCGAGTCCTTGGGGGAGGGTGTTTCACGTGAAACACCGCCCCCGATGGACGACACTCCGATCGGTCGTGCTGCCCAACTGGCGGTGGAGGCACTGGGCCGCGCCGGCGAGGGTCTGCCACGTCCGGAGCAAACCCGGATCATCGTGGTGGCCAACCAGAAGGGCGGGGTAGGCAAGACCACGACGACCGTGAACCTTGCCGCTTCCCTGGCCCTGCACGGCGGCCGTGTGCTCGTCGTCGACCTCGACCCGCAGGGCAATGCGTCCACTGCCCTGGGGATCGATCATCACGCCGAGGTTCCATCCATCTATGACGTGTTGGTCGAGAGCCGCCCGCTCGCGGAAGTCGTCCAGCCGGTTCCCGATGTCGAGGGCCTCTTCTGTGCCCCCGCCACCATCGATCTCGCCGGTGCGGAGATCGAGCTGGTGTCGCTGGTGGCACGAGAGAGCCGGCTGCAGCGGGCCATCCAGGCCTATGAGCAGCCGCTGGACTATGTCCTCATCGACTGCCCGCCCTCGCTCGGCCTGCTGACGGTCAACGCGATGGTGGCGGGTGCGGAGGTCCTGATCCCGATCCAGTGCGAGTACTACGCACTGGAGGGGCTGGGGCAGCTGCTGCGTAACGTCGATCTGGTGCGGGGGCACCTCAACCCCGCCCTGCATGTGTCGACCATCCTGCTCACCATGTACGACGGCCGGACGCGCCTGGCGTCCCAGGTCGCCGACGAGGTGCGCACCCACTTCGGTGACGAGGTGCTGCGGACGAGCATTCCTCGCTCGGTCCGTATCTCCGAGGCGCCGAGCTATGGGCAGACGGTGCTGACCTACGATCCAGGATCGAGCGGTGCCCTCTCCTATCTTGAGGCGGCCCGAGAGATCGCGCTGAGAGGTGTGGGCATCAGCTACGACGCCACCCACGCCCATATCGGCGCACAGAACAATCCGAGCATGGTGGAGGGGATCCAGTGAATGAGCGACGGAGGGGGTTGGGCCGTGGTCTCGCCGCACTGATCCCTGCCGCCCCTACGGAGAAGACGCCGGCACAGACCGCAGTGGCCGGATCGACGGCCCCGGCGACTGTCCCGGGCCTGAACTCCGACCGCGGGGTGGCAGCGGCGAAGGTGGCCACACTGCCGGCTGTTTCACGTGAAACAGAGGAGCCGTCGGCCTTCGACGTCGTGGAGACGCCCGGGCCGCCCATCGGGGCGTACTTCGCCGAGATCCCCCTCGATGCGATCACGCCGAACCCGCAGCAGCCGCGTGTGGTCTTCGATGAGTACGCGCTGGAAGAACTCGTCATCTCCATCAAGGAGGTCGGTCTCCTCCAGCCGGTCGTCGTACGGCAGCTGGGCCCTGGGCACTATGAGCTCATCATGGGTGAGCGGCGCTGGCGGGCCTGCCGTGAGGCGGGGCTGGAAGCGATCCCGGCGATCGTGCGGGCCACCGACGACGAGAAGCTTCTCCTGGACGCGCTTCTGGAGAACCTCCACCGGGCGCAGCTGAACCCGCTGGAAGAGGCGGCCGCCTACGACCAGTTGCTGAAGGACTTCAACTGCACGCACGATCAGCTGGCGGACCGAATCGGCCGGTCCCGTCCGCAGGTCTCCAACACACTGCGTCTGCTGAAGCTTTCGCCGGCGGTTCAGAACCGGGTGGCGGCGGGTGTGCTGTCGGCCGGTCATGCTCGCGCGCTGCTCTCCGTGGAGGACGCGGAGGAGCAGGAGCGGCTCGCCCACCGGATCGTGGCCGAGGGGCTCTCGGTGCGGAACGTCGAAGAGATCGTGACCCTCATGGGCTCCCGGCCGCAGACGGCCCAGCGCGCCCGGAAACCGCGTGCCGGTGCTCTCGTGTCCCCGGCGCTGTCTGAGCTCGCCACCCGGCTCTCGGACCGCTTCGAGACCCGGGTGAAGGTCGACCTGGGGCAGAAGAAGGGCAAGATCACCGTCGAGTTCGCCTCCGTGGAGGATCTGGAGCGGATCCTCGGCACGCTGGCTCCGGGCGAGGGGTTCGCCCTGCAGAAGGGGCTCGATGAGGAGAGCGACGCGGAGGAAGCGGACGACTGAGTCCCCGTCGGCCCTGTGCCCCCGTCACAGGGGGGCGCTGTGAGCGTCTGAGCGAGCCGTGTCCGATGTGCCCGGAACACGGCTCGCTCTTTGCGTTCAGTCGGTATCGACGGGAATCGCAACGTGGATACGATGCGAGGGGGTATGGCGCATCCACCGGGCAGCACCTCGAAGTGGGAGGCGAGGGCCATGCGATCGATGAGCCGGACCGGACTGGTGAGCGCGGGGCTGGGGCTGGGGGCGGTCGGCGGATTCGTCGGCAGTCTGCTCAGGGAACGCAGCGCTCTGACAGCCGCTCGCGATGCCGCGGGCGAAGGAAGCGAGGAACAGCCTTCATGGGGCGTCGGCTCGTACCGCTCACGCTGGACAACCTTCAGGACCTTCCCAAGCGCTGTCGCTCGTGTGTCTTCTGGGAGCTGGATCCCGTCAGGGGTGCGGCCGCGCTGAAGGCGGGCACGGCGGCTCTGGAGAAGGAGTCCTGGATCTCCGCCGTCCTGCTGGACTGGGGATCATGCGGCCGGGTGGTGTACGTCGACGACCGTCCCGTGGGGTTCGTGCTCTACGCCCCGCCCGCCTATGTGCCCCGCTCGACGGCGTTTCCCACGAGTCCTGTGGCACCGGACGCCGTGCAGCTGATGACCTCGTTCATCATGCCGGGGTACCAGGGACAGGGGCTCGGCCGGGTGATGGTGCAGACGGTTGCGAAGGATCTGCTGCGACGGGGCTTCAAGGCGATCGAAGCCTTCGGCGACGCCCGCTGGAAGGAACCGGGCTGTCTGCTCCCCGCCGATCATCTGCTGGCCGTGGGCTTCAAGACGGTGCGGCCGCACCCCAGTCACCCTCGGCTGCGGTTGGAGCTGCGGACCACGCTCTCCTGGAAGGAAGACGTGGAGATGGCTCTGGACCGGTTGCTGGGGGCCGTGCAGAAGGAGCCGGTGCTGCGACCGCTGTAGGCATGACGAAGGGGCCGGCCCACCAGGACCGGCCCCTTCGTGTGTCTCTGTTTCACGTGAAACAGTGCGTCACCGTGAAACGGCGCGTCACTCGGAGATGAAGGTCTCCAGGTCGCGGACGAGCGCGGCCTTCGGCTTGGCGCCGACGATGGTCTTGGCGACCTCGCCGTCCTGGTAGACGTTCAGCGTCGGGATCGACATGACGCCGTACTTCGCGGCCGTGTTCGGGTTCTCGTCGATGTTGAGCTTGACGATCTCGATCTTGTCTCCGTGCTCGGCGGCGATGGCCTCGAGGGACGGAGCGATCTGGCGGCACGGGCCGCACCACTCGGCCCAGAAGTCCACCAGAACGGGCTTGTCGCTCTTGAGGACGACCTCATCGAAGTCGGCGTCGGTCACATTCTTCAGGGTGCCGGCCACAGGGGGCTCCTTCATTCCTTGTGCGGTGGGGCGGGAGAGGGGG
Organism: Streptomyces sp. NPDC005820; assembly: GCF_040630255.1. Taxonomy (NCBI): domain Bacteria; kingdom Bacillati; phylum Actinomycetota; class Actinomycetes; order Kitasatosporales; family Streptomycetaceae; genus Streptomyces; species Streptomyces sp. NPDC005820. Next base: position 96,152 of record NZ_JBEXXE010000010.1, on the reverse strand, counting down.
GTCAGACAGCGGTTTTCTCGGGCTCGGCCTGCTCCTCGTCCGCGAGGGCGGCGAGGAAGCGCTCGGCGTCGAGAGCGGAGGAGCAGCCGGTACCGGCCGCGGTGATCGCCTGGCGGTAGGTGTGGTCCACCACGTCACCGGCCGCGAAGACACCGGTCAGGTTCGTCCGGGTGGACGGGGCGGCCACCTTCAGGTAGCCCTCCTCGTCCAGGTCGAGCTGGCCCTTGAAGAGCTCCGTGCGCGGGTCGTGGCCGATGGCGATGAACAGACCGGTGACCGCGAGGTCGGAGAGTTCGCCGGTCTTGAGGTTGCGCAGCTTCAGCCCGGCCAGCTTCGGGTCGCCCTGGATCTCGGCGACCTCGCTGTCCCAGACGAACTTGATCTTCGGGTCGGCGAAGGCGCGCTCCTGCATCGCCTTGGAGGCGCGCAGGGTGTCCCGGCGGTGGACGATGGTGACGGACTTGGCGAAGCGGGAGAGGAAGGTGGCCTCCTCCATCGCGGTGTCGCCGCCGCCGATCACGGCGATGTCCTGGTCCTTGAAGAAGAATCCGTCACACGTGGCACACCAGGAGACACCGCGGCCGGAGAGGGCGTCCTCGTTCGGCAGACCGAGCTTGCGGTGCTGGGAGCCGGTGGCGACGATGACCGCCTTGGCGTGGTGGACCGTGCCGGCCGTGTCCGTGACGGTCTTGATCTCACCGGTGAGGTCTACGGAGACGATGTCGTCCGCGATGAGCTCGGCACCGAAGCGCTCGGCCTGGGACCGCATGTTGTCCATGAGCTCGGGGCCCATGATGCCGTCCTGGAAGCCGGGGAAGTTCTCCACCTCGGTGGTGTTCATCAGGGCGCCGCCCGCGGTGACGGCGCCTTCGAAGACCAGCGGCTTCAGCGACGCGCGCGCGGTGTAGAGCGCGGCGGTGTAGCCGGCGGGCCCGGAGCCGATGATGATCACGTTACGGACGTCGCTCACGGCTTTGTTCCTCGTCTCTGGTCTGCGTCGTTCGACCGGTGGGAGCTGCTCTGAACTCTCACCCCACCCAACGGATCCTAAGGGGCGCGCATTCCCGGTGTGTCCGGGCACACGGAGCAAGAGCCCTCTGGGGAGAGCCGCCGGGGACGGAGTCGCAGGTGGGCCGTCAGTGACGGGTGTAGGAGTCCTGCAGAAGGATCTTGGCCGGGCCCGACGAGGAATCCGTGACGCAGGTCCTGTCCATGAGGTAGGCGTCGACCTTGGTGCTGTCGGAAGCGTCGGGCAGCACGACGAGAAGCGCCTCCGTGCCCTTGTAGACGCCTTCCTCGGTGACGAGGGCCGCGTCACTGCGGCCGATGCCCTTCTGGACGCAGGGGGGGACGGTGGGCGCCTTGTAGACCTTGGGCCGGGGGCTGCCGGTGTCCCCTGTGATGCCCAGACTGTTCGGAGCCTTGGACCCCTGGGCCTCGCCGAGGAGATCCGTGACCTTCTGCTCCAGGGTGCCCTGGGCGAAGGTGTCGGCGGCGGTGGACTGCCTGTGCGCCGCGGTGCCCGGCCCTCCGCCACCCGTCAGCGAGGAGACGAGGACGCCACCGAGCCCCAGGGCGGCGGCACCGAGGACGGCGCCCAGGACGGCGACCCTGCGGCGCCCACCCCGCTTGCCGCTCTTGCGGCCCGGGCCGGTGGTGGCGGCGCGGGCATGGCCCGAGGGCCGGTCCGCGGCGACCGCTGTTTCACGTGAAACATGGGGTGCCTCGGTCCCGGCGAGAGCCTTGGCGTCCGGGTCGGCCGTGGTGCCGGTCAACGCTTCGGCGGCAAGGGCCGCGTCGATGCGCAGGGCGATGTCCTCCGGCATCCGGGGCGGCTCGGGGAACGTGCCCAGCAGACCGCGGATCTCCTCGAGCGAGGCGTGGACGTCGGCGCAGAGCTCGCAGCCGTCGAGATGACGGCGTACATCGGCGCTCCGGGAAGGAGCGAGCAGGCCCTCGGTGAGGTCGGAGATCTCCGTGACGTCCGGGTGTCCGGTCGTGTCCGTCGTCGATGTCACGCTCGCCCACCTCCGCCCTTCACCGCTGCTGAATCGCCTGACCCGGCGCTGGTCGCCCCCTCATCAGGAGGGTCTGCTGCCGGTGGGACGGCTTTCCCCTGTGCCTGGTTCCGCCCCTCGCCGCTTTCCTCGTCGGCGCCGGAGTTTTCCGGCCTCAGATGGGTCAGCAGCGGAAGCAGTCGGGCTCTGCCCCGGGCACAGCGACTCTTCACCGTCCCGGTCGGCACCTCGAGGATGCGGGCGGCCTCGGCGACCGGGTAGCCCTGCATGTCCACCAGGACGAGAGCGGCCCGCTGGTCGCGTGGGAGGGTGCCGAGTGCTTCGAGGAGCTGGCGGTGGACGTCGTTGCGCTCCGCCGGGGCGGAGGCGGACTCGTGGGGTTCGAGCAGCTGCTCCAGACGCTCGGTGTCGTCGACCGGCGAGGTCTTGCGGGAGGCCGCCTTGCGTGCCCGGTCCAGACAGGCGTTCACCGTGATGCGGTGCAGCCAGGTGGTGACGGCGGACTGGCCACGGAAGGTGTGGGCGGCACGGTAGGCCGACACCAGGGCGTCCTGAACGGCGTCAGCGGCCTCCTCGCGGTCTCCCAGCGTCCGCAGGGCGACCGCCCAGAGCCGGTCCCGGTGCCGCCGTACGATCTCAGCGAAGGCGTCGGGGTCGCCCTCCACATGCCGGGCGAGGAGGTCCTGGTCGCTCGCCGCGTCGTAGCCGCCGCCCTGCGCCATCGGACCTCCTCCCCCTTCGGTGAGTCATCACCCCGTGAACTTCACGTCGGTGATGGCCTGCTTGTAGCCGGTCCCGCTGTAGTCGTCCGACCCCGAGTACGGGGCCGCCGTGATCCATACGAGAACGTACCGCGTCTTCACCGGCGTCTTGGCGGAGATCTGCAACTCCTTGCCGGTGGTCTTGGCGTCGGCGATCTTCGTCATGGAGCTGAGCGACGCCGACGACGAGAGGGAATCGGCCGCGTACAGCGTGGCGGCCGTGTAGTTCCCGCCGTAGTGCAGCCCTATCGAAGCGGCCGACAGGCTCTGCTCGGAACCCAGGTCGTAGACGATGCCCACGCCCTGCTTGTACGGGGCGAGCACGGGTCCTCCGTTGAAGGACTTGGACCGCCAGTACGTGGAGCTGTCGTTGTCGTAGGTCAGCTTGACGTCGCCCGGGTGCTGGGCCGAGCCGTCGGGGTAGTACTCGGCGGCGCCCTGGATCTTCAGCGTGGTGACCGGCTTCGGCGAGGCACTGCTCTTGTCGCCGTCGTCCGTGGTCTGGGTCTTGTTCGTGTCGTCGGACTTGTCCCGGTCCATCAGGGCGTCCGCGAGCTGCCAGCTGCCCAGGCCGAGCGCGGCGATGAGCAGCGCGGAGACCGCCCACTTCAGGGCCCGGCCGGTGCGGCTCTGCAGCGGGGGCGGCGGGGTCGGGACCGGCTGCGTGGCGCCCGGATGGGGCGCGGGGCGGCCGTAGGTGCCCTGCTGGTACGTCGTGCGCTGGTACTCCGGCGGCGCGGTGAACGCGGGCTCCGGCGGGCGGATGCGGGGCATCTCCCCGATCGCCTTCACCAGTTCCTCCGGCGTGGTGCACGCGGCCTCGTGCCGGGACGCGGTCGCCCCGTCGTTGGCGAGCGCGCGCATGGCCAGCTCGGACAGACCCCGGTGGACGCCGGCGCGTACCTGGTCGGGTGCGATGAGACCGACGTCCTTGGGCAGCCCGGACAGGCCGTAGGCGTCGTTCTCGTACGGCCAGCGCTGGGTGAGCGCCGTGTACAGCAGGGCGCCGATCGCCTCCGTGTCGGTGCGCTGCGGGGTCTCGGAGGTGATGCCGCGCAGCGCGGCGTTGACCGCGAGCCCCCGGATGCGCCACTGGCCGGTCGAGGTGCGCAGAACCGCGTTGGGGTTCAGACGCAGATGCGACAGGCCCTCACGGTGCGCCGCGGCCATCGCCGACGAGATCTGACTGACCATCTGGTACGCGTCGTGCGGCTCCAGCGGGCCGGACGCGAGCAGCGTGGTCAGTTCGGTGGCGTCGGGCAGCCATTCGTGGACGACATAGACGAGGTCGTTCTCCTCGACGGCGTCCAGGACCTGGACGAAGCGAGGGTCACCCAGCAGCGCCGAGGAGCGGGCCGCGGCCAGCACCGAGCGGGCGCGGGCATGGTCCGCGGGCAGGATGTGGACTCCCACGGCTCGGCGAAGTTTCTCGTCGACCGCACGCCAACTGCTGAAACCGTCCAGACGGGTGACGCACTCCTCGAGGCGGTACCGTCTGGCGAGTTTGTGGCCGCTGTGCAGTTCAGGCGGTGAGGTCCGGCCGGGATGCTCGGTCCCGCCACTCCCCTGTGCCTCGTCGCTGTCCGTGTCCCGCTCCCGGTTCTTGGCCACCCCGTCGGCCGTGGACTGGTCCGCCTGCGCGGTCAGCGGCTCATCGCCGCTGTTGTCTGCCACGTCGACGGCAGCCGTGCTCCGTTCCGCCACCGTCGTTCCTGCCTCCCCATCCCATGCGCGCCGCCGACCTCGTGCGCGCCGTCCGACGCCGGATCCAATTGTGCCCACAGTCCGCCGCTATGCACGACACGCGGCGGCTAACGATGGTTGTGCGCCTCCCCCTCGTTCAGCGGCCCAAGCGCCCGCGGACCATGCCGACGAGGGAGTTGAGCTCCTCGATGCGCATGCGCCGGGCGGCGACGAAGAAGATGCCGAGCAGCAGGGCTCCGCCGACCACCAGGGCCGCGAAGGAGCCGAGGACGCCCTGACCGAGGGTCCGGGCGATGCCGTAGCAGGCCGCGCCGCTGATCAGCGCCGCCGGTACGGAGGCGATGCACAGACGGGCGTACGTGCGCAGGACGTGGGAGCCGTCGAGGTCGCCGCCGAGCCGCTTGCGCAGCCGGTTCCAGGCGACGCCGACGCCGATCGCGTAGGCCAGGCCGTAGGCGGCGGCCATGCCCGCCACGGCCCAGCGGGCCGGGAGGACGAAGTAACAGACCGCCGAGGCCGTCGCGTTGACCGCGGCCACGATGACCGTGTTGTAGAAGGGGGTGCGGGTGTCTTCGTACGCGTAGAAGGCGCGCAGGACGACGTACTGCACCGAGTAGGGGATCAGGCCGAGGCCGAAGGCCATCAGCATGAAGCCCATGTTGGTGGCCTCGCTGGTGCCGGAGGAGCCGAAGATCAGGGTGCACATCGGGATGCCGAGCGCGAGGAAGCCGAAGGAGATAGGCACGATCGCGACGGCTGTGGTGCGCAGGCCCTGGGAGATGTCGTCGCGGACCGCGCCGCCGTCGCCCTCGGCCGCCGAGCGCGAGATGCGCGGCAGCAGGGCCGCCATCAGCGACACGGTGATGATGGCCTGCGGCAGACCCCAGATCAGCTGGGCGTTGGCGTAGGCGGCGAAACCGGTGCCGTCGACGGGCGAGGCCTTGCCGGCCGCGGTCGACAGCTGGGAGACGACGATCGCGCCCGCCTGGTTGGCGAGGACGAACAGGAAGGTCCACTTGGCGAGCGTCACGGCCTTGCCGAGGCCGTGGCCCCGCCAGTCGAACCGCAGCCGCAGCCGGAAGCCGGTCTCCCGCAGGTAGGGGATCATCGCGAGCGCCTGCACCACCAGGCCCAGCAGGACGCCGACGCCCAGGAGCCGCTGGCCCTCCGGCGGGATGGACGTGACCTTCATACCGGAGTCGGCGGCGGTGCCGTAGACCCAGATGAACATGCCCAGCGTCACGATGATGACGATGTTGTTCAGGACCGGCGTCCACATCATCGCGCCGAACTTGCCGCGCGCGTTGAGGATCTGACCCATCACGACATGGACGCCCATGAAGAAGATCGAGGGCAGGAAGTAGCGGACGAACGTGATGGCGACCTCGTTGGCCGCCGGGTCGCTGGCGACCGGGTCGGACAGCGCCCGGATCAGCAGGGGGGCGCCGGCGATCGCGGCGACGGTCAGCACGCCGAGCGCCACCATCACCAGCGTCAGCAGCCGGTTGGCGTAGGACTCGCCGCCGTCCTCGTCCTCCTTCATGGCCCGCACGAGCTGCGGTACGAAGACGGAGTTGAGACCGCCGCCGACGGTCAGGATGTAGATCATCGTCGGCAGCTGGTAGGCGACCTGGAAGGTGTCGCCGAGCAGGCCGACGCCGAGCGCGGAGACGATCAGAGCGGACCGGACGAAACCGGTGAGGCGGGAGACCATCGTGCCCGCGGCCATCACGGCGCTGGACTTCAGCAGGCCGGCCGCCTTGCCGCCCTTCTTCGCGGCCGGAGCGGCGCCGGGCTCGGGAGCCGGTGCCTCGGCCACGGCGGCCGCGCTGCCGAGGTTCATGGTGCGGTCGTCCACCGGCGGCACGGAAGCCGGGGCCTGCCGGCGCCGCGCGGGCCCCTGGCCGCCGGGGGCCACGGCCGGGCCCGGCACCGCTGGGGACTCGGCCGACGGGCGCGTGCCGCCCTGTTGCTGGTCCTTGAAGAGGTGCGCGAAGGCGTCGGGCTGGTGCTGCTCCTCACCGGAGTGCGACACCAGGTCGTCCACGCCCACGAACTCGGTCGTGCGCGGGTCGTCGCCGTAGGGCAGGTACTGGGTGGGGCCCTCCGGCTCGGGCGCCGGGGGCTGGGCCCACACGTGCGGGTCGGGAGCGTACGGCGACTGCGCCGGGCGGCCGTAGAGCGGCTGCTGCGGCGGGTATGTGCCCGGGGGCGGCGGGGGGTGCGCGGCACGGTCGTAGAGCGCCTCGGCGACCGGGTCCTGCGCGGTGAGGTCCTGGGACCGGTAGGGGTCCTGGTCGTAGGCGTCCTGGAGGTACATGTCCGCGGGGTGCTGCGGCGGCACCTGGCCGTGGTCGGGCGGCGGGCCCTCGGGGTGACCCGAGCTGCCCGCGGCCTGGCCGCGGTCACCCTCGTACGGCGCGTTCATGGCTACCCCACCTCATCGTCCCGGGCCCACCGGCCACGACATCCTCAACGGTCCACTCTCTCACCCGTCCCCGAGGGGGCCGTGCTTTCCGCTGCGGTGTCCGCTGTCCCGTCACTCGGCTGCTCCGGGTCGTCTGCCCCGGACCGCGCGGCCGATTCTTCCCCGGTACGGTCCTCGGCGTCGGCGGGCTTCCCGGGGCCGCCGTCGGCCTCGGCCGCCGCGCTCTCCTCGGCGTCCTCCGCCTCGGTCCCGGCCTCGGCCTCCTGCGCCTCACGGGCCGCCGCCCGCTTGCGCTGGGTGTACATACGGAAGCCGGCCAGCACGAGCAGCAGCACACCGCCGCCGATGACCAGCATCACCGTGGCCGTGATCTCGGTGACCTTCACGTCGAAGGTCACCGGCGCACCGTAGACCTGGCCGTCCTCGGTGTACAGCTGGGCGATCACCGTGGTCTGGCCGTTCACATTGGCCGAGGCGGTGAACTTCACCGTCGTGCTGTGCCCGCCGGAGACCTCGATGCGCGGGTCGGAGTCGTGGCCGCCGATCTCCAGACGGGTGTCGTTGGTCGAGGTGAGCCGCAGGACCAGGTGGTGGACGCCCTGCACCAGGTTGTTCTGCACGGTCACGGGGATCGTGGCGCTGCGCCCGGAGAAATTGGTCTCCGACTTGTCGATCAGCTTGACCTGGTCGGTGAGGTTGTCGAGATAGCTCTGCACGCCCTGGCGGAAGGTGCTCGCCCCGGTGGAGCGGCCCCGCCACGACGTGGACATCTCCCGGTTCGTGGCCCGCCCGAAGGGGGTCACCACTCGGGACTTGTCGGTGAGGATGACCTTGAAGTTGTCGAGCTTGTCCTGGGTGGCCGCGATCTGCTCGAAGGCCGACTTCGGCAGCTCCTGCTTGCGCAGGGAGGAGGGGTACGAGGAGCGCGAGGGCACCTTGGTGGTGGCGCTGTCGTCGGGCTTGGCCCTGGCGGCCGCGGTGAGGTCCTGGGACTGTGACCAGCCCGAGTCCTGCAGGGCCGTGACGGCCGCCGCCATCGCCTGGGCCTGGCCGGCGGTCGGTGTGCGCTGCGGGGCGACGACGATGCTGCGCTGCTTGTGCGTCTGCAGGTTCAGCGCCAGGCTCTGGGCGAGGAACTCCTGCACCGCGAGCGTGGACGCGGAGGCGTTCGTCAGGTCGCCCCGGAAGGTCTTGGACAGGCGGGCGTCGGCCACCACCGCCGTGGTGCCGCCGCCGATGGGCCGGGCCGCCGAGGGGGTGTAGGTCAGGCTGCCGGTCTCCGCCAGGCTGTCGCTGCGCGCGATCACCTTGTCGGCGCCCGCGGAGGTGGCGACCTTCACGATCGAGGGGTCGACGGCCCCCTCCACCGGCCAGGCGAAGTCGGTGCTCGGCGTCACGTGGAGGATCGTCTCCACCGTGGTCGTGGCGACGTCGGTGGCCGCCTTGAGCTGGCTCAGGGAGCCGGCGACCCCGGTGCCGTCGTGGGCGAGGGAGGCCAGATCGGGGTCGGCGAAGGGCAGGGCGACGACCTCCTTGTCGGCCACCGCGTCCTGCAGCTCGGCCAGCCACTTCTTGGCGACCGCCTGATGGGCGCCGGCCGTGGTGGTGTCACCGTCGGCGCGCACCCGGTAGCTGCCGGTCATCGCGTCGACGGAGGCCAGCAGGTCGGGGTCGATCACCCAGGTGACGTCGAGGTCCTTGCCGAGGCTCAGCAGCTGGTCGAGGCGGCCGCCGGGGGCGATCTCCTCGGCGAGGTCGTCGTTGAGGAAGACGGGCGTCTGGCTCGCGTTCGAGCCGGTCTCGGCGGTCATGTGGACGGTCGAGATCAGTGGCCACAGGACGGTCGTCCTCGTCGCCGTGTCCGCCTCGTCGGGCTGCCAGGGCAGGAAGGTCCGCTGGATGCCCAGCATCCGCTCCCACGGCTGCGCGGTCGTCTCACCCGAGAGGGAGACTCCGAGCGGGTAGACGCCGTCGGCGCCGAGGTCCAGTTCGTCGGCCGGTACGGAGATGCTGAAGTGCTCGGCGACTCCAGGGGTGAGTTTGGCGAACTCGGCGATGTACTTGCCGCCCACCTCGGAGCCGTAGCCGGCGGACAGGTCCTCGGCGTCGTCGGCGGCGTCGTCGATCGCCGAGCGGGTGGTGAGCGCGGACCCCACCTGGAGGCCGACGTGCGCCTTGGTGACGGCCTGCTTGCCCTTGTTGGTCACCGTGCCGGAGATGGTCACGGTGTCGCCCTCGGTGGGGACGGCCGGAGTGAGGGAGTCGACGGCGACGGAGACCGAGCCCTTGTCGGAGGCTTCCTTGACGCCTGCCGCGGTGTCGGCGTGCGCGGGGAGTGCGGGCAGCTGCAGCAGCCCGGCCAGCAGGGGCGCCCCGGCGAGCAGTGCTCCGGTGCGCCGCAGCCACCGGCGGGCAGGTGAGGGACTCATCCCCGGGAAGTCTGCCGCCTCGGCCACGCGTTCGCCCGTCTCTCGTCGTCGTCAGTGGTCGTCGGAATGTGCGTCCACGCATGGTAACGATGCGCGCGGAGGTGAAGTGCCGCGGACCGGTCCGCAAGATCAGGTGGGGCCTTTCTCCTGTCCTCTATCGTCGCGTATAGAGGGGAGTGTTGGTGAAGAAGCTCTAAGGCTTACCTTCCGAGGCTATGGGGTGATGTGTCCCACGGCTCTAATCGGGGCGCCCCCGGCCCGCCCGGGCACGTACCCTTTCCTGTTGTGCCGAACGCCAACGAAGACACCCCCAGCGCCCTGAGCCAGGCGCAGCACCACGCGGTGAGCGAGCTGCTGCGGGTCGCGCCTGTCGCCGACGACCTCGCCCGCCGTTTTCAGGAGGCCGGGTTCTCCCTCGCCCTGGTCGGCGGCTCGGTCCGGGACGCGTTGCTCGGCCGGCTCGGCAACGACCTCGACTTCACCACCGACGCCCGCCCCGAGGACGTCCTGAAGATCGTGCGGCCGTGGGCGGACGCGGTGTGGGAGGTCGGGATCGCGTTCGGCACGGTGGGGGCGCAGAAGGACGGCTACCTCATCGAGGTGACGACGTACCGCTCCGAGGCGTACGACCGCACCTCCCGCAAGCCCGAGGTGTCCTACGGCGACTCCATCGAGCAGGATCTCGTCCGGCGTGACTTCACGGTGAACGCGATGGCTGTGGCCCTCCCGCAGAAGGAGTTCATCGACCCGCACGGCGGCCGTGACGATCTCGCGGCCCGGGTGCTGCGCACCCCGGGCACGCCCGAGGAGTCCTTCTCGGACGATCCGCTGCGCATGATGCGTGCGGCCCGGTTCGCCGCACAGCTCGACTTCGAGGTCGCCCCCGAGGTCGTCACCGCGATGAAGGAGATGTCCGGGCGCCTCGACATCGTCTCCGCCGAGCGGGTGCGGGACGAGCTGAACAAGCTGGTCCTCTCCGCGCACCCGCGCAAGGGCCTGAGCCTGCTGGTCGACACCGGCCTCGCCGGCCATGTCCTGCCGGAGCTGCCCGCCCTGCGGCTGGAGCGCGACGAGCACCACCGGCACAAGGACGTCTACGACCACACGCTGATCGTCCTGGAGCAGGCGATCGCGCTGGAGGAGAACGGGCCCGACCTCACCCTGCGGCTCGCCGCGCTGCTCCATGACATCGGCAAGCCGCGCACCCGGCGGTTCGAGAAGGACGGCCGGGTCTCGTTCCACCACCACGAGGTGGTCGGGGCGAAGATGACCAAGAAGCGCATGACCGCGCTGAAGTACTCCAACGACCTGGTGAAGGACGTCTCCCGGCTGGTCGAGCTGCACCTGCGCTTCCACGGCTACGGCACCGGCGAGTGGACCGACTCCGCCGTCCGCCGGTACGTCCGTGACGCGGGCCCGCTTCTGGAACGCCTCCACAAGCTGACCCGGTCGGACTGCACGACCCGCAACAAGCGCAAGGCCACCGCACTCTCCCGGGCCTACGACGGCTTGGAGGAGCGCATCGCCCAGCTCCAGGAGCAGGAGGAGCTCGACGCGATCCGCCCGGATCTGGACGGCAACCAGATCATGGAGATCCTCGGCGTCGGCCCCGGCCCCGTCATCGGCCAGGCGTACAAGTTCCTGCTGGAGCTCCGCCTGGAGAATGGGCCGATGGAGCACGACGCGGCGGTGACCGCGCTGAAGGAGTGGTGGGCCGAACAGAACTGATCCCGTGCGGCGGGGTCATGTTTCACGTGAAACATGACCCCGATCCGCAGCCTTGGTTCTCCCCGAACGCACTGAGGGCCGGTGTTTCACGTGAAACACCGGCCCTCAGTCATGGCAGCCGTTGCTGCTACTTGACTTCCTTCATGCAGAGCACCACGTCGTGGCCGCCGCCGTACTGGACGTAGGAGATCGTCGCCTCGGTGACGGCCTCGCACTTGCTCTCGTCGCTGGAGCCGTCGAACTTCTGGACGACCTTGTACTGGGCCTTGCTGTCGGAGCAGTCGACCTCGTTGAGGTCCGCGTTGGTGTCCGTGCCATCGTTGTGCATGCAGGCGCCGACCGAGGTCGTCTCCGCGTCGTCGCGCGTCAGGAACCAGCCCGCGCCGAACTTGAGGATGCCGATGATGACGGCGACGACGATCGCACCGATGATGCGTATCGCCTTCTTGCCCATGCGCTTGCCGGCCGGCGCGGGCGGCGGGGGAACCGGAGCGCCACCCTGGTTCGGGAACGGGGCGTACGGCTGCTGCGGCGGGACTCCCGGCTGACCGGGCTGCTGCTGCCCCATGGGCACGGTGGGCTGGGCGTACGGGTTCTGGCCCTGCGGAGGCGGCGGAGTGGTCATGCTGGGGTCCCCCTAGAACGTGGGTGCGCAAGAACGTGAGTGCGCATGGCGCGAAATAAGACCCACGTAAAGTACCGGCCACCACTGACAGTGCCTGACTCCAGACGAACTCTGTGTCTTTGATGTGACACTTACTGGCGTTCAAAACGGGCTATAGCTGCCGCAATTGCTCCATAGATAACGGCGACCGTTACCACCAGTGCCGCTGAGCGACCGTCAGACGGCAGCATCAGAGCGGCCACTCCGGCGGCGCCGACGAACGCGACGTTGAACAGGACGTCGTAGAGGGAGAAGATCCGGCCGCGGAAGCCGTCCGCCACGGACGACTGCACGATGGTGTCGGTGGCGATCTTCGCGCCCTGCGTGACCAGTCCGAGGACGAACGCCGCGATGAACGTGGTGGCTTGGGTGAAGGGGAGCATCAGAGCGAGCTCCAGCACGGCGGCCGCGGCCGAGCAGACGACGATCCAGCGGCCGGGGCCCAGCCGCCCGGCCGCTGTCGGGGTCACCACGGCCGCGACGAAGAAGCCGACGCCGGAGATGGCCACGGCCACACCGAGCAGCGCCAACCCCTTGTCGGTGTCGGTGGACCAGGCGTACCGGCACAGCATCAGCACCATGACGGTCAGGGCGCCGTAGCAGAACCGCATCAGGGTGATCGAGCCGAGTGCCCAGACGGCCTCCCTGCGCTTCGGCTCCGTCAGATGGCGTACCCCGGAGGCGAGTCCATGGGCCGTCCCCTGCAGAGCGCTCACCCAACCGGCCGGAACAAGGTCGCGTTCGGGCCCGAGGAGATCCGCGGCCATGGTCAGGGACATGAGCGCCGAGCACAGGTACAGCGCGCTGCCGAGCAGGACCACCGCGGCATCGGTGTCCGCGATCGCGAGGCGTACGACGAAGGCGAGACCGCCGCCCGCGACCGCGGCGAGCGTTCCGGCGGTCGGGGAGAGGGAGTTGGCGATGACGAGACGCTCGGCGTCGACCACGCGCGGCAGGGCGGCCGAGAGGCCCGCGAGGACGAAGCGGTTGACGGCGGTCACGCACAGCGCGGAGACGTAGAAGAGCCAGTCGGGGACGTGGCTGAGCATCAGGACGGCCGTCGCCGAGGCCAGCAGAGCGCGCAGCAGATTGCCGTAGAGGAGGATCTGGCGGCGTCGCCAGCGGTCCAGCAGGACGCCGGCGAAGGGGCCGACGAGGGAGTAGGGCAGCAGCAGGACCGCCATCGCGGAGGCGATCGCCGCGGCCGAGGTCTGTTTCTCCGGGGAGAACACGACGTAGGTGGCGAGCGCGACCTGGTAGACGCCGTCGGCGCACTGGGACAGCAGCCGTACGGCGAGCAGGCGCCGGAAGGCGCCGAAGCGCAGCAGGACGCGCAGATCACGGACGACGGCCATGGGGCCCAGCCTCACATACGGGGAAGGTCCCCGGGTCGACGACCCGGGGACCGACTCAGCCCTGGCAGGAGCGAATTTCAGCGGGTGGGGCCGAGCTAGCGCTCGACCTCGCCGCGGATGAACTTCTCGACGTTCTCGCGGGCCTCGTCGTCGAAGTACTGGACCGGCGGGGACTTCATGAAGTAGCTGGAGGCCGACAGGATCGGGCCCCCGATGCCGCGGTCCTTGGCGATCTTCGCGGCGCGCAGGGCGTCGATGATGACACCCGCGGAGTTCGGGGAGTCCCAGACCTCGAGCTTGTACTCCAGGTTCAGCGGGACGTCACCGAAGGCGCGGCCCTCGAGGCGGACGTACGCCCACTTGCGGTCGTCGAGCCAGGCGACGTAGTCGGACGGGCCGATGTGGACGTTCTTCTCGCCGAGATCCCGGTCGGGGATCTGGGAGGTGACGGCCTGCGTCTTGGAGATCTTCTTGGACTCCAGGCGGTCACGCTCGAGCATGTTCTTGAAGTCCATGTTGCCGCCGACGTTCAGCTGCATCGTGCGGTCCAGGACGACACCGCGGTCCTCGAACAGCTTCGCCATGACGCGGTGCGTGATGGTGGCGCCGACCTGGGACTTGATGTCGTCACCGACGATCGGGACGCCCGCCTCGGTGAACTTGTCCGCCCACTCCTTGGTGCCGGCGATGAAGACCGGGAGGGCGTTGACGAACGCGACCTTGGCGTCGATGGCGCACTGGGCGTAGAACTTCGCCGCTTCCTCGGAGCCGACGGGCAGGTAGCAGACGAGGACGTCGACCTGCTTCTTCTTGAGGATCTTCACGACGTCGACCGGCTCGGCCTCGGACTCCTCGATGGTCTGGCGGTAGTACTTGCCGAGACCGTCGAGGGTGTGGCCGCGCCGCACCTTCACACCGGTGTTGGGCACGTCGCAGATCTTGATGGTGTTGTTCTCGGATGCGCCGATGGCGTCCGAGAGGTCAAGGCCGACCTTCTTGGCGTCCACGTCGAACGCGGCGACGAACTCGACGTCACGGACGTGGTAGTCGCCGAACTGGACGTGCATCAGGCCCGGGACCTTGGACGCCGGGTCGGCGTCCTTGTAGTACTCGACGCCCTGCACCAGCGATGCGGCGCAGTTGCCCACACCGACGATGGCTACGCGAACCGAACCCATTCCGGTTGCTCCCTGTGTGTACGAGTGAGGCCCTGGCTGGGCGCTCACGGGGTGGTGTCGCCGGGCGTATCCGTCCCGGGGGTGTCCCCGGGACGGGGCAGGACGCCCGGCGCTCCATTGGTGTTCTGCTGAGCGGACTCCCCGGAAGCGGAACCCTTCAGGTCCCGTCCGGCCCGCTCGCTCTCGATGAGCTCGTTCAGCCAGCGCACTTCGCGCTCCACGGACTCCATTCCGTGGCGCTGGAGCTCAAGCGTGTAGTCGTCGAGGCGCTCCCGGGTGCGCGCCAGCGAGGCGCGCATCTTCTCCAGCCGCTCCTCCAGCCGGCTGCGGCGGCCCTCCAGGACGCGCATGCGCACATCGCGCGACGTCTGCCCGAAGAAGGCGAACCGCGCGGCGAAGTGCTCGTCCTCGTAGGCGTCGGGGCCCGTCTGCGAGAGCAGGTCCTCGAAGTGTTCCTTACCTTCCGCCGTCAACCGGTAGACGATCTTGGCGCGACGCCCTGCGAGTGGCGCGGCGAGGGCGTCCTGGGGGGTGTTCCCCGGTTCCTCGATCAACCAGCCGTTGGCGACCAGCGTCTTGAGGCAGGGGTAGAGCGTCCCGTAGCTGAAGGCACGGAACACTCCCAGTGACGTATTGAGTCGTTTGCGCAGCTCATAGCCGTGCATCGGGGATTCGCGGAGCAGGCCGAGCACGGCGAACTCGAGGATGCCGGAACGTCGGCTCACCGTCGCCTCCTCTCGTCCGCAGCGCGCTTATCTCGCTCTGATGTATCGACTCGATACATCACGACGATAGAACGGCCTTCCGGATGCGACAAGAGGGACGGTGGTGAACGGGATCACATCACCGTTTCTTCGCAGGCGACTTGCCTGATTTGGGGTGAACCTTGGGGCTGGGCAGGTTTTGACGGTGCGTAGTCTGTGCGCCATGCAGACCACCGGGACCCGCGTGACGCCGGGGGGCGTCGAGGCCCCCGGTGCCGTACGGGTGAATGCGCAGCCGACCGCATCCGTACTTCGGGGGGACAGGAAACCAGCCGCCCTTTACAGGCGCGCACGGATGCGCCTGCCCTAGGAGTAATCGTTCGATGAGCGAGCACCGTCGCAAACCGCCGCAGCCGCAGGGAGGCGGACGTGCCGCGGCCCGACGTGGCCAGTCCGGGCCGTCCTCCGGCCGCCGCGCACCGCGAGGCGCCACCGGATCTCCTTCCGACTACGGGTTGGGCCAGGTGTCGGGGAGTCCGGAGCAGGCGTACGGCAGCCGCGCCGAGGCCCGACGCGCCGCCCAGAGAAGCCAGGGCGGCCGGCGCAGAGGGGCCGAGCCGGGAGGGTCCTTCGGCGACCCCCACGGGCCCGGCATGGGCAGAGGGCGCTCGGCGCCCGGCAGGAAGCGCCTGATCGACTATCCGCGCGCCGACAAGTACGGCTGGCAGCGCTGGATGCCGTCCTGGAAGCTCGTCGCCGGTCTGTTCATCGGCTTCGTCGGCAGCATGGTGGCCGTGGCGGGCATCGGCTACGCCATGGTGGGCGTGCCCGACGTCGCCAAGACGGCGACGGCCCAGAACAACGTCTACTACTGGAAAGACGGCAGCCAGATGGTGGCCACCGGTGGTGAGACGAACCGTCAGACCATCTCGCTGTCGCAGATCCCGCAGGAGATGCGCTACGCGGTGATCTCGCAGGAGAACAAGACCTTCTACGACGACAGCGGCATCGACCCCAAGGGCATCGCCCGGGCGCTGTTCAACATGGCCCGGGGCGGCCAGACGCAGGGTGGTTCGACCATCACCCAGCAGTACGTCAAGAACGCGATGCTGAACGACCAGTCGCAGACGATCTCCCGCAAGTTCAAGGAGATCTTCGTGTCGATAAAGGTGGGCGCCGAGGTCGACAAGGACACGATCATGGCCGGCTACCTGAACTCCGCGTACTACGGACGCAACGCTTACGGGATCCAGGCCGCCGCCCGCGCCTACTTCAACAAGGACGCGATCAAGCTCAACCCGGGTGAGTGCGCCTTCCTGGCCGCCATGCTCAAGGGCGCCACGTACTACGACCCGGCGGGCGCGACCTCGATCGACCCCGTCGGTGCCACGCCCGAGAAGAACACCAGGCGGGCCCTGCTTCAGATGCAGGACACCCTCGACAAGATGGTCGAGTACGGCCACCTCGACGCCTCGGTCCGGGCCAAGTACACCAAGCTCCCCGATGTGAAGAACCCGCGGTCGAACACCCAGCTGAGCGGCCAGATCGGTTACCTCGTCGACCTCGCCAACGGTTACCTCGTCACCCACAGCAAGGAGACGGGGATCACCCAGAACCTGCTGCAGCAGGGCGGCTACTCGATCTACACGACCTTCGACAAGAAGAAGGTCCAGCAGCTCACGGACGCGGTGACCAAGGTCCAGAAGGCCAACATCAAGCCGAAGGAACGCCCGGACACCGACACCCACGTCCAGTTCGGCGGGGCGTCCGTGGAGCCCGACACCGGTGCCATCCGGGCCATCTACGGCGGTGAGGACGCCACCAAGCACTTCACCGACAACGCCGACGAAACCGGTGCCCAGGTCGGTTCGACCTTCAAGCCGTTCGTGCTGGCGGCCGCGATGACCTGGGGCGTGCGCGATCCCGACCTGGGCTCTTCGCAGGCGCAGGACGAGCGCACGATCGTCTCCCCGGAGAGCCTGTTCAGCGGCAAGAACAAGCTGAAGATCCAGGACTACAACCGGACGGTCTGGAAGAACGAGAAGGGCGAGGAGTGGCTGCAGACCAATGACGGCAACGAGTCGTACGGTACTGCGCCCGACTTCAAGATCGACCTGCGCGAGGCCATGCGCGAGTCGGTGAACTCCGCCTTCGTGCAGCTCGGCATGGACGTCGGTCTGGACAAGGTCAAGGACTCCGCCGTCAGCGCGGGCCTGCGGGAGAACAGCCTCGCCGGCACGACCTTCCCCTCGTTCTCGATCGGCATCTCCGACCCGAGCGCGATCCGTATGGCGGGCTCGTACGCCACCTTCGCCGCGAGCGGCAAGCAGCGCGACCCGTACTCCGTGGAGAAGGTCACCAGCGAGGAAGGCCAGATCTTCACGCACAAGGTCGTCTCCAACCAGGCCTTCACCTCGAAGGTCGCCGACAACGTCACGGACGTCCTGAAGACCGTGGTCGACAGGGGCACCGGCACCAACGCCCAGCTGCCCGGCCGTGACGTGGCCGGCAAGACCGGTACCACCGACGGCAACAAGTCGGCCTGGTTCGTGGGCTACACACCGCAGCTGTCCACCGCGATCAGCATGTTCCGTCTCGACGACGACGAGAAGAACAAGAACCGCACGTTCCTGGAGATGTTCGGAACGGGTGGCCAGAAGAAGATCCACGGTGCCTCGTTCCCGGCACAGATCTGGCACGACTACATGGCGGCCGCCCTGGAGGGCACGCCGGTGAAGGACTTCCCGGAGCCCGAGCCCATCGGCGAGGTCGTCAACGCGGAACCCTCGGCGACGCCGACCCCCACGGCCACCCAGACCGAGGAGGCGGACCCGTCCCCGACCCCGACCGCCACGCAGACGCAGATCCAGCCTTCGCCCACGGCGACGCAGACCTGCAGCAACTTCTTCGAATGCAACACCGGCGGCACGGACAGCGGCAACCAGAACGGTGGCTCGGACGGGGGCTCCTCACCGACACCGACCGCGAGCGAGACGGACAGCACCAGAGGCAACCAGAACGGAGGCCTCTTCGGAGGCTCGGACGGTTAGTCGTCTCATGCCCGGCACGGGTGTTTCACGTGAAACATGCGGATGTGTCACGTGAAACGAGAGCCGCTCCACCGAACCTGGTGGGGCGGCTCTCAGCTTTTTCCTCACTCGGTACGGCAGGATGTGCCCCATGCCCAGTGCAGAATCGACGCCAGCGCGCGTGCACGAGCCGGAGCCGGTGCAGCCGACCAGGAACGACAAGGTCGCCTCGGCCGGCAGCGAGCTGATCGGCGGCCCCCTGGGGCAGCGAGCCCTGATCGGGACGTCCTGGTGGACGCCCGTACGGGTCGTCGCGCTCGTGGCGATCGGCATGTTCGCCCTGGGCCTGATCCAGAAGGTGCCCTGCTATGACGAGGGCTGGTTCTTCGGCGCCACCACGCAGTACACCCACGCCTGTTACTCGGACATCCCGCACCTCTACCAGGGACGCGGCTTCGCCGATGGGCTGGTGCCGTACTTCGACAAGCTCCCCGGCGACATGGACTACCTCGAATACCCGGTGCTCACCGGAGTGTTCATGGAGGTCGCGGCCTGGCTGACCCCGGGCAGCGGCAGCATCCAGCACCAGGAGCAGTGGTACTGGATGGTCAACGCCGGGATGCTGATGGCCTGCGCGGCCGTCATCGCCGTCTGCGTGAGCCGTACGCACGCCCGGCGCCCCTGGGACGGTCTGCTGGTGGCCCTGGCGCCCGCCTTCGCGCTGACCGCCACCATCAACTGGGACCTGCTGGCCGTCGCCCTGACAGCCGCGGCGATGATGATGTGGTCGCGGGGACGCTCCCTGGCCTTCGGCGTGCTGCTGGGGCTCGCCACGGCCGCCAAGCTCTACCCCGTGTTCCTTCTCGGACCGCTGTTCGTGCTCTGCTGGCGCGCGGGGAAGTGGCGGGACTACGGCAAGGCCTTCGGCGGCGCGGCCGTCTCCTGGCTGGTGGTCAACCTGCCGGTGATGCTCTTCGCCTTCGAGGGCTGGTCGAAGTTCTACCGGTTCAGCCAGGAGCGCGGCGTCGACTTCGGATCCTTCTGGCTGATCCTGGCGCAGAACTCCAGCGATCCCCTCGCCACCGACAGCGTCAACACCCTCGCCACCCTCCTGGTGGTGGTGTGCTTCGCCGGTATCGCCTGGCTGACGCTGACCGCGCCGCGCCGTCCCCGGTTCGCCCAGCTCGCCTTCCTGGTGGTGGCGGCCTTCATCGTCACCAACAAGGTCTACTCGCCGCAGTACGTCCTGTGGCTGGTCCCGCTGGCCGTGCTGGCCCGGCCGAAGTGGCGGGACTTCCTGATCTGGCAGGCCTGCGAGGTCGCCTACTTCCTGGGTATCTGGCTGTACCTCGCCTACACGACCAGCGGAGACGCCCACAAGGGACTGCCCACCGACGGCTACCACTGGGCCATCGGAGTGCACCTGCTGGGGACGCTCTACCTGTGCGGCGTGGTCGTGCGCGACATCCTGATGCCGGAGCGGGACGTGGTGCGCCAGAACGGCGAGGACGACCCCTCGGGCGGGGTGCTCGACGGGGCGGAGGACGTCTTCGTCCTCGGCGCCGCGGCCCATCCGCCCCGGCACGCCTCCCATGTAGAGGGGCCGCAGGTGGACTGGGGCACACAGCACGAGGTGGAGTGGGGCAGGCAGAGCCCCGCCGACGGTTCGCCCTGAGCGAACGCAGGGCCACGCGGACGTGAGAGAGGCCGTACACGGGACTCCGTGTACGGCCTCTGCGCTGTCCTGGGAGGCTCAGCGGTCCACGATCCGGTCGAACTGGGTCGTGGTGTGGCGCAGATGGGCCACCAGCTCGTCGCCGACGGTGGGCTCCGGCGCGTCCGAGGGGACGAACAGGATCGACACCTGCATGTGCGGCGGCTCGGCGAACCAGCGCTGCTTTCCGCCCCAGACGAACGGGGAGAGGTTCCGGTTCACCGTGGCGAGGCCGGCCCGGGCGACGCCCTTGGCGCGCGGCATGACGCCGTGCAGCGCCTTGGGTGCCTCCAGCCCCACCCCGTGCGAGGTACCGCCCGCCACGACCACCAGAAAGCCGTCCGAGGCCGCCTTCTGCTGGCGGTAGCCGAAACGGTCGCCCTTGGCGACGCGCGTGACGTCCAGGACCGCCCCGCGGTACTCGGTGGCGTCGTGGTCCCCCAGCCACAGCCGGGTGCCGATCCGCGCGCGGAACCGGGTCTGCGGGAACTGCTGCTGCAGCCGGATGAGCTCGTCGGCCTTGAGGTGGCTGACGAACATGGTGTGCAGCGGCAGCCGGGCCGCACGCAGCCGGTCCATCCAGCCGATGACCTCCTCGACGGCGTCGGAGCCGTCGGTGCGGTCCAGCGGCAGATGGATGGCGAAGCCCTCCAGCCGGACGTTCTCGATCGCGGAGTGCAGCTGCGACAGGTCCTGCTCGCTGATGCCGTGCCGCTTCATCGACGACATCACCTCGATGACCACCCGGGCGCCCACGAGGCCGTACACGCCGTCCACCGACGACACCGAGCGCACCACCCGGTCGGGCAGCGGAACGGGCTCCTCGCCGCGCCGGTACGGCGTCAGCACCAGCAGGTCACCGCTGAAGAAGTCCTTGATGCGCGCGGCCTCGTACGTCGTGCCGACGGCGAGGATGTCCGAACCCAGCCGGGTGGCCTCCTCCGCCAGCCGCTCGTGCCCAAAGCCGTAGCCGTTGCCCTTGCAGACCGGGACGAGCCCCGGGAACTGCTCCTGCACGTGCTTGTGGTGCGCCCGCCAGCGCGCGGTGTCGACGTAGAGGGTGAGCGCCATGGCCGGACCTGGGACCTTTCTGGTGGCTGGGAAGGGGGAGGTGTGACGTCAGCGGCGCGACATGTAGATGTCGAGCGCCTTGTGGAGCAGCTTGTTCAGCGGGAAGTCCCACTCGCCGAGGTACTCGGCCGCCTGGCCGCCCGTGCCGACCTTGAACTGGATCAGACCGAAGAGGTGGTCGGTCTCGTCCAGTGAGTCGGAGATGCCGCGCAGGTCGTAGACGGTGGCGCCGAGCGCGTAGGCGTCGCGCAGCATCCGCCACTGCATGGCGTTGGACGGGCGGAACTCACGGCCGATGTTGTCGGAGGCGCCGTAGGAGTACCAGACGTGGCCGCCGACGATCAGCATGGTCGCCGCGGACAGGTTCACCCCGTCGTGGCGGGCGAAGTACAGCCGCATGCGGTTGGGGTCCTCGCTGTTGAGGGCCGTCCACATGCGCTGGAAGTACGACAACGGGCGCGGCCGGAAGTGGTCGCGCACGGCCGTGATCTCGTACAGCCGCTGCCACTCCTCGAGGTCGTGGTAGCCGCCCTGGACGACCTCGACCCCGGCCTTCTCGGCCTTCTTGATGTTGCGGCGCCACAGCTGGTTGAAGTTCTTGTGGACCTCTTCGAGGGAGCGGTTCGCCAGCGGCACCTGGTAGACGTAGCGCGGCTGGACGTCGCCGAAGCCGGCGCCGCCGTCCTCGCCCTGCTGCCAGCCCATCCGGCGCAGCTTGTCGGCCACCTCGAAGGCGCGCGGCTCGATGAAGTCGGCCTCGATGTCGCGCAGCCGCTTCACGTCCGGGTTCTGGATGCCCGCCTTGATGGACGTGGCCTCCCAGCGCCGGATGATCACCGGCGGGCCCATCTTCACCGAGAACGCGCCCTGCTGCTTGAGGTGCGCGAGCATCGGCTCCAGCCACTCGGTCAGATTCGGCGCGTACCAGTTGATGACCGGGCCCTCGGGCAGATAGGCGAGGTAGCGCTTGATCTTGGGCAGCTGACGGTAGAGGACGAGACCCACGCCGACCAGCTCGCCGGTCCGCTCGTCGAACCAGCCGAGGCTCTCCGACCGCCACTCCGCCTTGACGTCGGCCCAGGCCGGAACCTGCATGTGGCTCGCCGAGGGCAGGCTCTGGATGTACGCCAGATGCTGCTCGCGGCTGATCGTCCTCAGGGTCAGGCTCATTCGGGGTGCTCCTCGGGCTGGTGTGTCCCCATGGGTACAGGGGCTCCGGCTCTCGCCGAAGCCTACTGCGCCGTGCGCAGGGGCCGACTGGGCGTACGGCACCTTCGCCCCGGCCAGTTGGGGGGTCGGGGCGTTACGTCAGGGTTCGTAGGCGTCCTACGTGTCCCGCGGCGCGGACGGTGTGCGTGGTGCGGTGTTGCGCCGGCCGAGGTGGCTCAGGTCACCACAGGCTGCCGAAGAGGCCGCCGTGTGCCATGCCGAGGAAGAAGCCGACGCCGGAGGCGCCGAGACCCAGGATCAGACCGAAGCGCTGGCGGGTGGTCTCGGAGATCCACTGGCCGTACGCGCCGGTCAGGATCCCCACCAGACCGGTCCAGGAGCTGAGCAGGTGGAGGCTGTCGAACTGCGCCGTGACGAAGGACACGACTCCCAGGACCAGGGTCACCACCATGAGGGTGTCCTGGACGGGATG
The DNA here is from genome assembly GCF_040630255.1 of Streptomyces sp. NPDC005820. Taxonomy (NCBI): domain Bacteria; kingdom Bacillati; phylum Actinomycetota; class Actinomycetes; order Kitasatosporales; family Streptomycetaceae; genus Streptomyces; species Streptomyces sp. NPDC005820. Next base: position 73,727 of record NZ_JBEXXE010000010.1, on the reverse strand, counting down.
GGGCTTTCCATCGGTGGCGAAGAGAGATCCGACTCCGGTGTTGGGTCGCAATGCCTGTGCCATGGGGCACCTCCTGCGGAAGACGGCGCACTGTAGCGCCATACACACCCGATGTGTACAGATTGGCTGCCCTCGGGGCCGGATTTCAACCGGAAGCAGGTGTGCAGGTAGTCTGTACCCTCTGCACCGGTGTCTGCCCAGGCACAGCCAGGGACTCCGCCCAGATCAGAGCGGGGACGTCGGCATCCGACCCCCGATTGTCAGTGGCGGCCGATACCGTTGCGTACGCATCACAACCCTCCTGCCACGGAACGACCGTGGCCGCTGAGTCCGAAGGAGGTGGGTTCCACATGCGTCACTACGAGGTGATGGTCATCCTCGACCCCGATCTGGAGGAGCGCGCTGTCGCCCCCCTGATCGAGAACTTCCTCTCCGTCGTCCGTGAGGGCAACGGCAAGGTCGAGAAGGTCGACACCTGGGGCCGTCGTCGTCTCTCGTACGAGATCAAGAAGAAGCCCGAGGGCATCTACTCGGTCATCGACCTGCAGGCCGAGCCTGCGGTCGTCAAGGAGCTCGACCGCCAGCTGAACCTGAACGAGTCGGTCCTCCGGACCAAGGTCCTCCGCCCCGAGACCCACTGAGCTTCCCGCTCAGCCGATCTCGGGACTCTGAGTAGCAGCACAAGCAGCCAGCAGCAGCAAACCCGCCGAGAGGTTCCCCCATGGCAGGCGAGACCGTCATCACGGTCATCGGCAACCTTGTCGATGACCCCGAGCTGCGCTTCACCCCCTCGGGTGCGGCGGTCGCGAAGTTCCGTGTCGCGTCCACCCCCCGCACCTTCGACCGTCAGACGAACGAGTGGAAGGACGGCGAGAGCCTGTTCCTGACCTGCTCGGTCTGGCGTCAGGCGGCGGAGAACGTCGCCGAGTCGCTCCAGCGAGGCATGCGCGTCGTCGTGCAGGGCCGGCTGAAGCAGCGGTCCTACGAGGACCGTGAGGGTGTCAAGCGCACGGTCTTCGAGCTGGACGTCGAGGAAGTCGGCCCCAGCCTGCGCAACGCCACGGCCAAGGTCACCAAGACCAGCGGTGGTGGCGGTGGCGGACGCGGTGGCCAGGGCGGTTACGGCGGCGGTGGCGGCCAGGGTGGCGGCGGCTGGGGCGGCGGCCCCGGCGGCGGTCAGCAGGGCGGCGCTCCGGCCGACGACCCGTGGGCGACCGGCGCTCCCGCCGGTGGCAACCAGGGCGGCGGCAGCGGCGGTGGCTGGGGTGGAAACTCCGGCGGCGGCAGCGGCGGCGGCTACTCGGACGAGCCCCCCTTCTAGGGCTCGCATCCCCACTTCTTGATCACACAGGAGAAACACCATGGCGAAGCCGCCTGTGCGCAAGCCGAAGAAGAAGGTCTGCGCTTTCTGCAAGGACAAGGTCACGTACGTGGACTACAAGGACACGAACATGCTGCGGAAGTTCATTTCCGACCGCGGCAAGATCCGTGCCCGCCGCGTGACCGGCAACTGCACGCAGCACCAGCGTGACGTCGCCACGGCCGTCAAGAACAGCCGTGAGATGGCGCTGCTGCCCTACACGTCCACCGCGCGCTAAGGGAAGGGTGACCGACACATGAAGATCATCCTCACCCACGAGGTCTCCGGCCTCGGTGCCGCCGGCGAGGTCGTCGACGTCAAGGACGGGTACGCCCGTAACTACCTGATCCCGCGGAAGTTCGCGATCCGCTGGACCAAGGGTGGCGAGAAGGACGTCGAGCAGATCCGTCGTGCTCGCAAGATCCACGAGATCCAGACCATCGAGCAGGCCAACCAGGTGAAGGCCCAGCTCGAGGGCGTCAAGGTCCGCCTGGCCGTCCGCTCGGGCGACGCCGGCCGTCTCTTCGGTTCCGTCACCCCGGCCGACATCGCTTCCGCGATCAAGGCTGCCGGTGGCCCCGAGGTCGACAAGCGCCGCATCGAGCTCGGCACGCCGATCAAGACCCTGGGCGCCCACGAGACGTCCGTGCGTCTGCACCCCGAGGTTGCCGCCAAGGTCAACATCGAGGTCGTCGCGGCCTGATCGCGCGTCCGGCGTGAACAGCTTCGGCTGAACAGCCTCGGCTGAATCGCTGAGAAGGGGCCGCACCCACCCAGGGTGCGGCCCCTTCCGCATGTTTCACGTGAAACAGTCAGCGGGTCGCGCCCGTCACGAGCCAGCGGCCCGAGAGGGTCCGCAGCCAGAGCGTCACCATCCGCACCGTCATCATCAGCGTCATGGCGCCCCACAGCGCGGTGAGACCACCTCCGAGGACGGGGATCAACAGCGCCGCGGGAGTGAAGACCGCGAGGGTGAGCACCATCGCCCAGGCGAGATACGGCCCGTCCCCCGCGCCCATCAGTACGCCGTCCAGGACGAAGACGATCCCGGAGACCGGCTGGGACAACGCCACCAGGAGCAGGGCGGGCAGCGCGGCGTCCTTCACCCCGGCATCGCTGGTGAACAGCGGCAGGAAGACGGGTCGGGCCAGGATGACCAGAAGCCCGAGTACCAGGCCGGCGGCGATGCCCCACTGGACCATGCGGCGGCAGGCGTCCCGGGCGCCATGGGCGTCGCCCGCACCGAGGTACCGGCCGATGATGGCCTGGCCGGCGATCGCGATGGCGTCGAGGGCGAAGGCGAGCAGGCTCCACAGGGACAGCGCGATCTGGTGCGCCGCGATGTCCGCGTCGCCCAGACGGGCCGCTACGGCGGTGGCGATCATCAGGATCGCCCGGAGAGAGAGCGTACGGACCAGCAGGGGGACGCCGGCCTGGGCGGACGCCCTGATGCCGGCGGCGTCGGGCCGCAGCGAGGCGCCATGACGGCGGGCTCCCCGGATCACCACGGCCAGGTAGACCGCGGCCATGCCGCACTGGGCGATGACCGTCCCCCAGGCGGAGCCGGCGATCCCGAGGCCGGCGCCATAGACCAGGCCTGCGTTGAGAACGGCGTTGGCGACGAAACCCGCGACCGCCACGTACAGCGGCGTTTTCGTGTCCTGCAGTCCGCGCAGCACTCCGGTCGCGGCCAGCACGACGAGCATGGCCGGTATCCCGGCCACCGAGATCCGCAGATAGGTGGTCGCGTAGGGGGCGGCGGTGTCCGAGGCTCCGAAGAGTTCCACGAGTGCCGGGGCCGTGGGCACGACGGCGGCGACCACGGCGGCGCCGAGCAGTAGAGCCAGCCAGATGCCGTCCATGCCCTGCCGGATCGCCGAGGTGAGGTCGCCGGCTCCCATACGGCGGGCCACGGCGGCCGTGGTGGCGTAGGCGAGGAAGACGAAGACACTGACGGCCGTTGTCAGAAGGGCGGAGGCGATGCCCAGCCCGGCGAGCTGGGCGGTGCCCAGGTGGCCGACGATGGCGCTGTCGGCCAGGACGAAGAGGGGCTCGGCGACGAGCGCGCCGAAGGCCGGGACGGCCAGTGCGACGATCTCCCGATCGTGCCGGTGCCGGGTGGCCCTGGGGGGCGCGGGAGCCTGTGTCATGGGCATCAATCTAATCGTCCACAGGTAAGAGATGCAATTGCATTGTGACCCTTACCTCTCGTTGCGTTGCGTGTCGTTTCCCCCCTCGTTCGAGACGATCTTGCGCTGACCGGGAAAGTTTTTCTTCTGCACAGCCGGTGGATCGGAAAGATGCAGGTCAGGGGCTGTCGGCAGGAAAAGAAGAGGGCTTGTTCACAGGGCTTTCCACCGGGTCGTGCACAGGTTTTGCGGAGTTGTCCACAGCATCCGGGCCGTCGTCCACATGGCCTGTGGATAACCAGATTGGCTGACGGTGCCCGCGGGCCTACCGTGGTCCGGCGCCCGCTCCGTCCACCGGCCGGTGGAACCCGCACAAAACCGACGCGCCTGAACCGGAGTTGGGCCTCTCAATTGTCAGTGCCGTGCCGTAGAACTGAGGTCACGGCGAGGTCCGCTCGGCGGACGGGAGGAGGTGGCTCGGTGAGCATTTCCGAGCCCTTGGACGACCCGTGGGCCGAGAGTGGATCCAGTGATCGTCTGCCCCCCGCCCGCCGCCGTGGGGACGGCGGCCGAGGTCGCGACGAACAGCACGACCGGGGCCGGGACAGCGGTGAGTGGGAGGGCGGCTCCACCTTCGAGCGCGTCCCGCCGCAGGACCTCGACGCCGAGCAGTCCGTCCTCGGCGGCATGCTCCTGTCCAAGGACGCCATCGCCGACGTCGTCGAGATCCTCAAGGGCCACGACTTCTACAAGCCTGCGCACGAGACGATCTACCAGGCGATCCTCGACATCTACGCCAAGGGCGAACCGGCCGACCCCATCACGATCGCCGCCGAGCTCACCAAGCGCGGCGAGATCAACAAGGTCGGCGGCGCATCGTATCTGCACACCCTCGTCCAGACGGTGCCGACGGCGGCCAACGCCGAGTACTACGCCGAGATCGTGCACGAGCGGGCGGTCCTGCGCCGCCTGGTCGAGGCCGGCACCCGTATCACCCAGATGGGATACGCGGGCGACGACGACGTCGACGAGATCGTCAACCGTGCCCAGGCCGAGATCTACGCGGTCACCGAGCAGCGCACCAGCGAGGACTACCTCCCGCTCGGCGACATCATGGAGGGCGCGCTCGACGAGATCGAGGCGATCGGCTCGCGCAGCGGCGAGATGACCGGTGTGCCCACCGGCTTCACGGACCTCGACTCGCTCACCAACGGTCTGCACCCGGGCCAGATGATCGTCATCGCCGCGCGTCCCGCGATGGGCAAGTCGACGCTCGCGCTGGACTTCGCACGGGCCGCGTCGATCAAGAACAACCTGCCCAGCGTCATCTTCTCCCTCGAAATGGGCCGCAACGAGATCGCGATGCGTCTGCTGTCCGCCGAGGCCCGGGTCGCCCTGCACCACATGCGCTCCGGCACCATGACGGACGAGGACTGGACCCGGCTGGCGCGCCGGATGCCCGAGGTGTCGTCCGCGCCGCTCTTCATCGACGACTCCCCGAACCTGTCGATGATGGAGATCCGCGCGAAGTGCCGTCGGCTCAAACAGCGCAACGACATCAGGCTCGTCATCATCGACTACCTCCAGCTGATGCAGTCCGGCGGCAAGCGCTCCGAGAGCCGCCAGCAGGAGGTCTCCGACATGTCCCGTAACCTCAAGCTCCTGGCGAAGGAGCTCGAGGTCCCGGTGATCGCGCTCTCCCAGCTCAACCGTGGCCCGGAGCAGCGGACGGACAAGAAGCCGATGGTCTCCGACCTGCGTGAGTCCGGGTCCATCGAGCAGGACGCCGACATGGTGATCCTGCTGCACCGCGAGGACGCCTACGAGAAGGAGTCCCCGCGCGCGGGCGAGGCGGACATCATCGTGGGCAAGCACCGTAACGGCCCGACGGCCACCATCACCGTCGCCTTCCAGGGCCACTACTCCCGCTTCGTGGACATGGCACAGACCTGATCGACGCCTGTAGCTTCTCAATCGCCTTCCTATTGGCACTAGGTTAAAACTAGGACCCCAAGGATCTTAGGAGCGTGCATGGCGCGGGCCGGGCTGACAGCGGAGCGGGTGACCATCGCGGGCGCAGAGCCGGCGGACGTCCTGGACCCGCGCGCTCGATGGCCTGCACACCCTCCTGGAGCACTGGCCCCCGTCCCGAGAAGGAGACTCCTCATGACCGCCCCGACCATCGGCAGCCTGCGTGTGAACGGCGCGACCCTGCACTACGAAGTGCGAGGCCAGGGCCCGCTCCTGCTGCTGATCCCCGGAGGGACGGGCGGCGCGGCATCCTTCGACGGCATCGCCGACGACCTGGCCGCCGCATACACGGTCGCGACCTACGACCCGCGCGGCATGTCCCGCAGCAAGCTGGACGACCCCGACGCTGAGCAGCAAGTGGCCGAGCATGCCGATGATGCGTTCCGGATGCTTGAACTGCTGTCGCCCGGTGAGCCCGCCCGAGTATTCGGCGCCAGTTCGGGCGCGATCGCCGCCCTGCACCTGCTCACCGCCCACCCCGAACGCATCGCACGTGTCGTGGCGCACGAGCCGCCCGTGGTGGAGGTCCTGCCGGACGCGGCTGAACACCGCGCACTCATCGCACACGTGCAGGACACGTTCCGCACCCAAGGGCTCATGCCGGCGATGGCCGTGTTCGCCGCGGGCCTGAAGAAGGGCGGCGACACCACCGAGCCGAAGGCCGAGCTCAGACTTCCGCCCCAAGCAGCGGCGCGGGCCGAGCAGACGATGGCCAACCTGCCGTACTTCGTCGGGCGGATCGTGCCGGGCTTCATGTCCTACGCGCCGGACATTCAGCGGCTGGAGGCGCTGTCGGACCGGCTTGTGCTCGCATGCGGCGAGGACTCACGCGGCGAGCTGCCCTACCGTCCGGCCGCTTTCCTGGCCGAGCGTCTCGGCATGGAACTCCAGCACTTCCCCGGCGGGCACATTGGACTGACCACACACCCCGCCGAGTTCGGCGAACTCCTGCGGAAGGCCCTCCGTGCCTGAACCCACTAGCCCTGGCCAACCGCGCGGAAGCCCGTCAAAGGCACTGACACCCATGACAGCGAACCGGAGAACCTACGGCCCGGGTGAAATGAATTCGACGCCGGGCGCGCGGACGGGTGCACTGGGCCCATGACGACACCTCAGGAAGAGCTGCTTCCCGGCACCCGGCGTGCGCTGCTGCACCGGATCGCCGTGGCCCAGGCCGACGGGCGCGCGCCGTCGCTCGTCGCCGCGGTCGTACGGGACGGGCGGGCCGTCTGGCACGGGGCGCGGACCTCGGTCGACGGGCACGCGCCGGACGAGTACGTGCAGTACCGGATCGGCTCGATCACCAAGACCTTCACCGCCGTTCTCGTGCTGCGGCTGCGCGACGAGGGAGCGCTGGACCTCGAGGACCCGCTGGAGAAGCACCTGCCCGGCACGGGGGCGGGGGAGCTCACCATCGCCCAACTGCTCGCCCACACGGGCGGGTTGGCGGCTGAGACGCCCGGACCGTGGTGGGAGCGGACACCGGGCTCGCTGCGACCGGAGCTCGCCGATGTCCTGGGCGAGGGGACGGCCCTGCATCCGGCAGGCCGGCGTCACCACTACTCGAGCCCTGGCTACGCCGTGCTGGGCGCCCTCGTCGAGAAGCTGCGCGGAGCGTCCTGGGAGGACGTACTCCGGCGTGAAGTGCTCGAACCCCTGGGCCTGGACCGTACGAGCGTCCGACCGCAGGCGCCTGCCGCGGGTGGCTGGGCGGTGCATCCCTGGGCCGATGCGATGCAGCCCGAACCCCTCGAGGAGTACGGGCCGATGGCGTCGGCCGGCCAGCTCTGGTCCACCACCGGGGACCTCGCGCGGTTCGCCGCCTTCCTGATGCGGGGCGACGAGCGCGTGCTGAGCGTGCAGACCCTGCGGGAGATGGGGACGCCCGCGGCGCCGGCCGAGGTCTCCGATCTCGCCGACGGAGCCACGTACGGACTCGGGATGCAGATCCAGCACCGGGACGGGCGGGTACTCGTGGGCCACTCCGGCTCGGTCCCGGGCTTCCTGGCCAGCCTCACCGTCGCCGTGTCGGACGACGTCGCGGCCGTGGTCCTCGCCAACTGCACGTCCGGCCCGCTGCTGGGGCAGGTGGGCGCCGATCTGGTCCGCCTCGTCGCGGAGGCCGAGCCGCGGATCCCGGAGCCGTGGCGGCCGCTGCGGGAGGTCGACCGTTCCGTACTGGAGCTGGCGGGTCAGTGGTACTGGGGGACCAGTCCCAGCGTCCTGCGGGTCACGGCCGACGGGCTGGTCTCCCTGGGGCCGCTGTCCGGCGGTGGGCGCCGCTCACGGTTCCGGGCGAACGGGGACGGCACCTGGACGGGTCTGGAGGGCTACTTCGCCGGAGAGGTTCTGCGGCCCGTACGGCGGCCGGACGGGACCGTGGACCACCTGGACCTCGGGTCGTTCGTGTTCACACGTCAGCCGTACGAGGAAGGAGCCGCTGTCCCCGGTGGGGTGGACCCGGAGGGGTGGCGGGGGATCGGCTGATCGCCCGGCCGTGGAAGAGGCGCCATGTTTCACGTGAAACATGGCGCCTTGGTCATGGAGAGAAGTGGCCCTCAGAGCTGCAACTTGAAGCCCACATGTGAGGCCTCGAACCCCAGCCGTTCGTAGAAGCGGTGGGCGTCGGTGCGTGTGACGTCGGAGGTGAGCTGTACCAACTGGCAGTTCTCCCGCCGGGATTCCTCGATCGCCCACTCGATGAACCGTGTGCCCAGACCGCTGCCGCGTTCGTCCGCGTGCACGCGGACCCCCTCGATGACCGATCGCGTGGCACCGCGACGGGACAGGCCGGGGATGATCGTCAGCTGCAGAGTGCCTACGACCCGCCCTTCACGGACGGCGACGACCAACCGCTGGTTCGGATCGGCCGTGAGCCGCTCCAGCGCGCTCCGGTACGGCGCGAGGTCGTCCGGTGACTCCCGCTGTGCGCCCAGCGGGTCGTCCGCGAGCATCCCGACGATCGCGGGGATGTCCTCGGAGACGGCGGCGCGGATGTCGAGATCTCCCATGGCCGCACCCTACGCATGGCGGGAGGGCGCGCTCTACGCGGCGGCCGGCACCTTCAGCGTCTCCACGACGTGTACCAGCGGCGCCAGTTCGGGGTTCTCGGCGGCTTCGTCCAGAGCCTCGCGCAGCGCGGCGTCGTTGGTCGGCCGGGCCTCGGCGAGCAGGGCGAGGCCCGCCCCGGTGACGTCGGTGTAGATGCCGCGGCGGTCGGTGGGGCACAGATAGCGCTCCAGGAGGCCGCGGTCCTCGAGCCGGGTGACCAGTCGGGTGGTGGCGCTCTGGCTGAGGACGACCGCGTCGGCGACCTGCTTCATCTGTAGATGGCCCCCCTCGCGGTCGTGCTGGCGGCTGAGCACGTCGAGCAGGGAGTATTCGCGCACGCTCAGGTCGTGCCCGTTCTGCAGGGCGCGCTCGATGTGGGCCTCGATCCGCCCGTGCAGCAGGGAGAGGGCGCACCAGCCCTGGGCAAGCGCGGTGAGCGCGGAGTCCGTCGCGGTCATGGGCGTTCTCCTCGGTCCCGGAGCGGCTGACACCAGGGTAGAGCAGTACCGCAATAGTCAGCGTCTCCAGATAACCCGCGTCTGCAACTATTGGGGTCACGTAAAGCGCACCTGCAATCGTCCGGGAAGGTCCACCCCCATGCCGACGGCCGGCTTCCTCGTGACGGGCTACGCGCTCGGCGTCATGTTGGGCGCCCCGCTGATGACCGTCCTCGGCACCAAGGTCCCCCGCAAGCGCCACTGAACCTCGCGAGCCCGCACGTCAGCCCCCCCCCGCTGACTCGCGCGGTAGGGCCCCGTATGCGCCACCGCCGCCGTGGAGGCGCCGGCCTGACGTCCGGCCGGTGAAGCGGTGGGTCAGCCGGCCGCCACGGTCAGCGGCGCGAAGCGTCGGCTCCAGTCGCCGGGCAGCTCGGCGATGCCGTACGTCATCACCGCGTTGAAGGCGACGGACTCCAGACCCCGGCACTTCACCCACGCCAGCAGCTCCTCGTGCCGTACGTCGATGTCCGTGCGCAGCGGCCGGTCGGTGTGGGCCGCGAGGGAGGCCAGCAGGGCCTTCGCCGTCTCCGTGTCCCGGGCGATCAGCGGACCCACCACATGCGTGGCCATGTTCGGCCAGGCGGCTGCGTAGCCGATGATCCGGCCGCCGTCCTCGGCGACCCGCAGCTGGTCGGCGAAGGCGGGCAGCCGCGTGATGACATGCGTGCGATCCGCGCCGAACACCTCCTCGTCGAGCCGGAGGATCGCGGACATGTCCTCGGCGGTGGCCGCACGGGTGGCGACATCCGACGGCGGGCCGTCCGGGGTGAAGTGCCCGCACACCATCTCCGCCCGGCCCGTGGTCTTGAAGCCGAGCTCCTCGTACAGCGGGCGGCCGTTGGGGGTGGCGTGCAGCGTCAGCGGGGCCGGGCCCATCGCGCCGACGACGTGTCGCATCAGCCGGCGGCCGACGCCTTGCCGGGCGTGCCGCTCGGCGACCAGCACCATGCCGATCGCCCCGAGCGTGGGACGGTCGGGCGCACCGTACTCGGTGACGATGCAGGCGGTGACCAGACCTCCGGCGGGGTCGTCGATGCCGTACCCCTTTCCGGCGGAGAGGAGGAGGCCCCACTTGTGCTCCTCGCGCGGCCACCCCCGGTCCTCGGACAAGTCGGCGCAGGCGGTGAGGTCGCGGTGCGTCAGACGGCGGATGGGCAGAGCGGCGAGGGAAGGAGTCGGCACGCGGGTCAGGCTGTCCGACCGGCGCCCCTCCCGTCCACCTGTTTCCCCCGGGACGCAGGCGCTTTTGGCCATGTCGTCGTCAACCACACAGGGCACCGGCAGCAGGTTCTGAAAGCAGGCGACGGCGAGAGGGCGCATGCCGCTGTTTCACGTGAAACAGCGGCAACCCGTCCCGGTTAGCCTCGGCCCATGGCGAGACTGCATCCCTTCGACCTCGACGGCACCCTGCTGCACGGAACATCCGCGCCACGGGAGATCTCGCGCCAACTCGGTCTGGAGGCCGAGGCGGTGGCGCTGGACCGAGCGGCGTCCGAGGGGCGGATCCAGCCGCCGGAGTACGCGCACCGGGTCCACGCCCTGTGGACGAGCCTCACCGAGGCACATGTGACGGCGGCGTTCGAGGGCGCTCCATGGCTGGCGCGCATCCGTGAGGTCTGGGCGGAGATCGGCAGCCGAGGGGAGTACTGCGCGGTCGTGTCGCTCTCACCCTCCTTCTTTGTGGAAAAACTCACGGGCTGGGGCGCCCACGCGGCCCATGGATCCCGTTTTCCCGCTCTTCCTTTCACCGAGCCGGTGGATCCGGCGGGAGTGCTCAGCGCCGCGGCGAAGGTGGTGATCGCCGATCGGTTGTGCGCGGAGTTCGGAGTGACACGGGAGGACTGTGTCGCGTATGGCGACTCGCTCTCCGACAAAGACCTGTTCGAGGCTGTGCCGGTCTCCGTGGCGGTCAACGCGGACCGTCATCTGGCGAGCCTCGCGACCCATTCCTACGCGGGGAAGGATCTGTGGGATGCCTATGAATTGGTGCGTCACGCCCGGTAGTTGAGGGAATCGTCGCTTCACGCCCCGGCTGCTTTCCAGGGGAGGGATGGGGGACTTGTGCGGCCCACCGCGGCCGGTATGGTCGACTCCGGTTCGCTTTCGGAGTGAGAGGCGTGCGGGGCTGGGCGCACAAGACCGAAGACCCGCATTTCCGGTGTGCGCGTTGCCTGTGTGCGTGCGGAACCGAACGGAAAAGCAAGCCGTTTGCGGGGGAAGCAGGCACCTTCCGAGCCGGGAAGTGCGCAGACCGACCGAAAGATGTTCGAGGCGAGGCAGACCATGGACGCTCCGACCACCAAGTCGGCCGACAACGGCACGTCCGGCGGCGGGGAAGGATGGTTCTCGCCGCGTAAACAGCCCGATCCGGCCGTCGGAGGATCGCAGGGGGCGTCGGACGGCCGCCGCCTGGCCGCACTGCGCCCGGTGGGCCGTGGCACGCCCCAGGCCGACCGGGACTCCCGGCGGGCCGACGGCGACTCGCCTCAGAACGCTCCCCTGGACGCAGGACAGGGCCGGGACGCGGATGCGGGGCGGCGGCCGGAAACGGGGTCACAGAGCCCCTACGGCCCGTCAGGCGCCCCTGTGGTGCCGATGGCGGCCCCAGCGCCGGTCGTGGGCCCTGACGCCCTCGGACAGCCCCCAGCGCCGCAGGACCCGCAGCCTCCCGCCGATCCCCGCGCTCCCCTCCAGGCCCCACAGCCCGTCCCGGCGCGAGCGACCATGCCGGCCGAGGCACCTCCGCAGCGGGTCGCGCCGGCCGCCCCCTACCTGCCGGGGCCGACCGAAGCCCCCAAACCCTCGGTGACGCGCCCCTCCGCGCCCGCCGAGGCCCCGCGGCCCTTCCCGGCCACCGATCCCGTGGTCCCCGCCCAGCGTCCGGCCCCCGCCCCCGCCCGGGAGGCCTCTCCGGACGCCGTCCTCATCCGTCGGACCATGGCCGAGGTGGGCCCGGTCGCCGACAAGGTCACCTCGTACTTCTACGCCCTGCTGTTCGTCCGCCACCCCGAACTGCGCCCGCTCTTCCCGCCGGCGATGGACGCCCAGCGCGACCGGCTGCTCAAGGCGCTGCTGACCGCCGCCGAGCACATCGAGAACACCCCGGTCCTCGTCGAGTACCTCCAGAACCTCGGCCGTGGCCATCGCAAGTACGGCACCCGGGCCGAGCACTACCCGGCCGTCGGCGAGTGCCTCATCGGCGCGCTGAACAAGTACGCCGACGCCGTCTGGGACGCCGAGACCGAAGCCGCCTGGATCCGGGCGTACACGACGATCTCGCAGGTCATGATCGACGCGGCGGCCGCGGACGAGTTGCGCGCTCCGGCCTGGTGGCAGGCGGAGGTCGTCTCCCACGACCTCAGGACGCCGGACGTCACCGTCCTCACCCTCCGCCCCGACCAGCCGTATCCCTTCCGCGCCGGGCAGTACGCGAGCCTCGAGACACCGTGGTGGCCGCGGATCTGGCGGCACTATTCGTTCGCTTCGGCGCCCCGGTCCGACGGCCTTCTGACCTTCCATGTGAAAGCGGTCCCGGCCGGCTGGGTCTCCAACGCCCTGGTGCACCGCGCCCGGCCCGGCGACGTCGTACGGCTCGGACCGCCGGCCGGCTCGATGGCCGTCGACCACACCCGGGACAGCGGGCTGCTCTGCCTGGGCGGCGGCACCGGCATAGCGCCCATCAAGGCGCTGGTCGAGGACGTGGCCGAGCACGGCGCTCGCCGTCCGGTCGAGGTGTTCTACGGCGCCCGCAGCGACCACGACCTGTACGACATCGACACGATGCTCAGGCTGCAGCAGGCACACCCGTGGCTGGAGGTCCATCCGGTGGTCGACCGGGACGGTCTGCTCCAGCTGCCCGACGCCATCCGGACCTTCGGGCCCTGGACCGCGTACGACGCCTATGTCTCGGGTCCGCCCGGCATGATCCGCAGCGGAGTGGACGCCCTGCGCGGTGTCGGCTTCCCCGTGGAGCGCATATGGCACGACTCGGTCGAGGAGCTCGTCGCCTCCGGCAGCTGACGACGGAGCGGGCCTACGGACTCACCCGAGATCGGGCGCGTGCATGGCCCGTACGCCCTCGATGTTGCCGTCGAGGTAGTGGCGCAGCGACAGCGGCACGAGATGGACGGACGCGATGCCCACCCGGGTGAACGGCGCCCAGACGATCTCGTACTCCCCGGCGGGCTCGTCGACCTCCGGGCCGTGCCGCAGGGAGGGGTCCATGGACTCCAGACGGCAGACGAAGAAGTGCTGCACTTTGACGCCGGTCGCGCCGCCGTCCTCGCCGATGTGCTCGACGGTGTCGACGAAGCAGGGAACCACATCGGTGATCTTCGCGCCGAGCTCCTCGTGCACCTCGCGGTGCAGGGCGTCGACGACGGTGGCGTCATCCGGTTCGACGCCGCCACCAGGCGTGACCCAGTACGGGTCCACCCCGGGCTTGGTGCGCTTGATCAGGATGAGGTCGTCGCCGTCCAGCAGAACGGCACGGGCGGTGCGCTTGACCACAGGTCGGACGGTCATGGGAGAAATGTGGCCCCGCATGTTCCACGTGAAACATCGCGAAACGTCACCGGGGGAGCGCACTCGGTGATGCCGCCGGGAAGTCCTCTCGAAGTCCGCTCAGCACCACTCGGCAGCCGCCCCCAGCAGCCATTCGTGGGCGCGTGCGACATGCGGCATCGCCAGGGTGCCGGTCCGCACCGCCAGCACATACGTCCGCAGCGGCGGCACCGCGGGCTCGTGCGGCGCGACGACGTCACCGCGCTCCAGGGCGGCCGCGCACAGATAGCGGGGCAGCACCGCGAGCCCGGCGCCCGCGACGGCGCAGGCGAGCACGGCACGCAGGTCGGGAACGATCACGGTGCCGGAGGCGGCGGGGCGGGAGTCGAAGACGGAGGCCCAGTAGCGGGAGACGAGCGGCAGCGACTCGTGCACCTCGACGACCGGGAGGTTCTCCAGCGCCGAAGCGCCCTTGCGGCGCAGTGTCCCCGGGTCGATCCGCTCCACCCACTGAGGGGCGGCGATCAGGACGTGCTCCTCGTCGCACAGCGGGGTGGCCGTGAGCAGGGCGCCGCGTGGCCGTGCCGTGCTGATGGCGAGGTCGGTGTGGCCGGCCGCGAGTCCTTCGAGGACCTCCTCGGCGGTGCCGAAGGAGACGCGCAGAGCGAGTCCCTGACCGTCCTCGCCGGTTAGCTCGGTGAGGGCCGGCAGGGCCCGTTCGGCGGTGAACTCGGGGGGCCCGGCGAGGTGCAGGGACCGCAGGGAGGACGCGTCGTCGAGGCCGGTCCCGGTGATCTCCACCAGGGCGTCGAGGTGCGGGGCGGCCTTGTGGGCGAGCTCGTCCCCGATGGTCGTCGGGGTCACCCCGCGCGCCTGACGCAGGAACAGGGGGCGGCCCAGCTGCCGTTCCAGCGTGCGGATCTGTGAGGTGACGGCAGGCTGGGACAGGCCCAGCAGGGCTGCGGCGCGGGTGAAGGAGCCGGCCCGGTGCACGGTCACGAAGGTGCGCAGCAAGGCCAGATCCACGGGGCGTCCTCCTGCCTCTACCCGCCTTCGTCCCGGCTCGGGGGCAGGGTTCACCTATAAATATGTCGATAGGTCTCTGTCGCTACTGTGATTGGACACTGACACAGAGTCAACTAGCCTTGTTCGCGCGGTTCTTCGCGCGCAGAACCGAGGACGGTCCGAGCCACGAGGGGGGAGGCTCGGACCGTCCGTCGCACCGAGGGGGACACCACGAGGGCGTCCGTAAACCGGTCATGACGCCGACTCCCCCAGCGCACGCAGCACATCCGCCACCAGGTCCTCGGGGTCCTCGGCGCCCACCGACAGCCGGATGAAGCCCTCCGGCACCGCGTCGCCGCCCCAGCGCCCACGCCGCTCGGCGGTGGAGCGCACTCCGCCGAAGCTGGTCGCGTCGTCCACGAGTCGCAGCGCCTGAAGGAAACGCTCGGCACGCGCACGCGTGGGCAGCGTGAACGACACCACGCACCCGAAGCGCCGCATCTGCCGGGCGGCCACCGCGTGGGCGGGATCGTCGGAGAGGCCGGGATGGCGCAGCCCGGTCACCTCAGGCCTGCCCCGCAGCGCCTCGGCGACGGCCAGCGCACTGGCGGCCTGCCGGTCGACGCGCAGCTGGAGCGTGGCGAGAGAGCGGTGCGCCAGCCAGGCCTCCATGGGCCCGGGGATCGCCCCGACGATCTTCCGCCAGTGTCGTACGGCGGTCATCGCCTCGCCGGCCCGCCCGGTGACATATCCGAGGAGGAGGTCGCCGTGCCCCGTGAGCTGCTTGGTGCCGCTGGCCACGGAGAAGTCGGCGCCGAGCTCCAACGGGCGCTGTCCCAGCGGCGTCGCGAGCGTGTTGTCGACGGCCACGAGGGCGCCACGCGCGTGTGCCGCCTCGACGAGCCGCCGGATGTCGCACACGTCGAGGCCGGGGTTCGACGGCGACTCGATCCACAGCAGCCGGGCGCCGTCGAGGGCGTCGAGCTGGGCGTCGCCGCCGGTCGGGGCCGTCCGCACCTCGACGCCGTACGCCTCCAGCTGGGCGCGTACCAGGGGCAGCGCCTGGTAGCCGTCGCTGGGCAGGACGACGGTGTCGCCCGAGCGCGACTGGGAGAAGAGCAGCGCCGAGATCGCGGCCATGCCGGAGGCGAAGGCGAGCGTCTCGACGTCGTCCCGCCCCGGTGCCTCCAGCTCGCCGATGGCCCGCTCCAGCCGGGTCCAGGTGGGGTTCTCGTCGCGGCCGTAGGTGTACGGCCCGGTCGGCTCGCCCGGCAGGTGGTAGTGCGCGGCGAACACCGGGCCCGGCAGGGTCGGTTCGTACTTCACCGGCTCGGGCAGCCCGGCCCGTACCGCGCGCGTGCCCTCCCCGGCGTCCCCGGGGAGGCCTTCGGGTGGGGCGGAGTCGCTCATGCCCGTCGTCCTTCCAGTTCCTCGCGTACGGCGGTCAGCAGGCCGACGGCCGCCGCCTCCACCATCCCGAGGCACTCCTCGAAGCCGTCCCGGCCGCCGTAGTAGGGGTCGGGCACGTCGAGGTCGTCCCGGGCCGCGGGGTCGTAGGAACGCAGCAGACGCACCTTCCCGGCGTCCTGCGCGGTGGGCGCCAGGCGGCGCAGGGCCTTGAGGTGTCCGGCGTCCAGGGCGAGCACGAGGTCGAGGCGGGCGAACCAGGACGGCCGGAACACCCGGGCCGTGTGGTCGAGGGCGTAGCCGTTCTGCTCCAGGACGGAGAGGGTGCGCGGGTCGGCGCCCTCGCCTTCGTGCCAGTCGCCCGTGCCGGCGCTGTCGACCTCGACCAGCCCGTCGAGACCGGCTTCGGCCACCCGCGCGCGGAAGACCGATTCGGCCATCGGCGAGCGGCAGATGTTGCCGGTGCAGACGAAACAGACGCGGTAGGTCATCGAGGGCTCAGTCCCCGTCGGGCAGGACGACGTTGAGCGCCCAGGAGACGACGGAGACGATCAGGCCGCCGCCGATCGCGGTCCAGAAGCCGTCGACGTGGAAGCTCAGGTCGACCACGTCGGCCAGCCAGGAGGTCAGCAGCAGCATCAGGGCGTTGACGACCAGGGTGATCAGACCGAGGGTCAGGATGAACAGCGGGAAGGTCAGCACCTTCACGATCGGCTTGACCAGGAAGTTCACCAGGCCGAAGAGCAGGGCGACGACCAGGAGGGTGACGATCTCCTTGCCCTTGTCGGCACCGGACAGGGTTATGCCGGACAGCGCCCAGACGGCGACCGCCAGGGCACCCGCGTTGGCGATCGTCTTGACTACGAAATTCTTCATGTGTCTGATCGTGGCAGAGAGATCGGCAACGGGCACCGGGCGAGGGCGGACAAACACGATGAAGGCATTCCGGTTGGACGAGCTGGAGGCGGAGCGGGCCTCCAACGACGGGGCCTACCTGCAGTTTCTGCGGGAGCGGAACATGTCCGTGGGCCTGTACGCGCTCAACGCCGGGGAACACGATCCACAGAACCCGCACAACCAGGACGAGGTGTACTTCGTCGTCAGCGGCCGTGCCTCGATCACCGTCGGGCTGGAGACCACCCAGGTCGCGCGCGGCAGTGTGGTGTACGTCCCGGCCGGCGTGGCCCACAAGTTCCACCACATCAGCGAGGACCTGCGGGTTCTGGTGGTGTTCTCTCCGCCTGAGGCCTGATCCGGCGCTCCGGGTTCCCTAGGGGATCGATCAGGGGAGGACAAGGGGCGCCGGGCCCCCGCCGGACCCCTTCGCGGACCTAGCATCGACGGCAGGACATCGGAAGCATCCGGACTCACAGGAGTTCGGGCCGGACGAGGACAAGGACGAAGGCGATGCGAGAGATCTTCGCGGGACTGCCGTGGTGGGTGAAGTGGGTGGCGGTGCCGGTCATCGCCCTGGTCGTCTTCGGCGGCCTGATAGCCAACGTCGTGGGTTTCCTGGTCTGGCTCCTGTTCAAGGTGCTGATCTTCGTGGCCCTGGTCGGTGGACTGGTCTACGTCGTACGGAAGTTCATGGCGGGTTCCTCCTCGCGCGGAGACTGGTGACTGGCACGGGAGGACGCTGAGCGGTAACAGGAATCACCTGTTCCCTCGGCTGGGGGAAGTTTCGGGCAGGGCCGGTTCCCGGGCGGTGGCGGGCGGTTAAAGTCCGGAACTCGACGCGGGGAAGAACCCCGCGAGCGGCGTACACCCCCCTCCCGTGTCTCCCCGCACGGGCCGCCCCCTCGCGCTTCGGGAGTGACCCCTTGGCCCTGGTCGACACCGCATCCCCGGAACCCCACGCACCCTCCGCCCCGCGTGCCCCCACGCCCCCGCTCCAGCGCCCTTCGGGCACGGGACTCCCCGAGCAGCCCCGTCCCGCGACGACGCAGCCGAACCCCGCCATGACGCTGATCGGCTCTGTGCAGCGCGCGATGCGTCTGCTGGAGTCCGTCGCCGAGCACGAGTACGGCGCTCCCGCCAAGCAACTGGCCCGGGAGACCGGCCTCGCGCTCCCCACGGCCTACCACCTGCTGCGCACCCTCGTGTACGAGGGCTATCTGCGCCGGGACAAGGGGCTGTTCTTCCTCGGCGAGGCGGCCGAGCGGCTGGCCAGTAGCGGAGCCGAGCAGAAACGTCGCAGCACGGTCGCCGACACCCTCGCCGAGTGGCGTGATTCGATCGGTGTCCCCGTGTACTACGCCCGTTACCGTGACGGCGAGATCGAGATCATGTGTGTCTCCGACACCCCCGGCAATCCGGCGGTGCAGGAGTGGGCCGACTTCCGTGAGACCGCGCACGCCCACGCCATCGGGCAGTGTCTGCTGTCCCAGATGGACGAGTCCGCCCGCCGTGACCACCTGGACCGCCATCCCGTGCAGTCGATCACCCCGTACACCGTGCGTGACGACCACACCCTGCTACGACGCCTGGAGCGAACCCGGCGCATGGAACCGGTCGTGGAGAGGCAGGAATACGCATTGGGCACGGTGTGCGCCGCGGTTCCGATCACCGTGGGCGCCACGGTGGCGACGATGGCCATCTCCCTGCCCGCCCGTCAGGCCGACCGGCTGCTCCCGGCGGCACGGCAGTTGCAGAGCCAGATCGGGAGCAAGTTGGGGTCAATCGCGATCTCTATCAGTATGTGAAAACTCACTCCTTGTGATCTGTTGTGTACGTTCAGCAAGATGCGGTGCAGTGTCAGGGGTTGATTACCGGCCATTCGACGGCAAATGACGGGGTAACGCGATGCGCGAGTCCGTACAGGCAGTTCAGGCAGAAGTCATGATGAGCTTCCTCGTGTCCGAGGAGCTCTCGTTCCGCATCCCGGTGGAACTGGGCTATGAGTCGCGCGATCCCTATGCCGTACGGCTCACCTTCCACCTTCCCGGTGACGCGCCGGTGACCTGGGCGTTCGGGCGCGAGCTGCTGATCGACGGGGTGGGCAGGCCGTGCGGGGAGGGGGACGTCCGGGTCTCGCCCGTGGACCCCGATGTGCTCGGCGAGGTGCTGATCCGGCTTCAGGTGGGAGGTGACCAGGCGCTGTTCCGGTCCTCGGCGGCTCCGCTGGTGGCCTTCCTGGACCGCACCGACAAGCTGGTCCCGCTGGGCCAGGAGGGTGCGCTCGCCGACTTCGACGCCCATCTCGACGAGGCGCTGGACCGGATCCTCGCGGAGGAGCAGAGCACCGGCTGACAGGCCGACGGCCGGCACTGGCGGAACGCTTCGCCAGGGGGGTGGGGCCGCGCAGGAACGCTTCTTCTTTCAGGGGTGCGGGCGCTTCTCCGGCGCCCGCACCCCTGTCGTCAGTGCTTGCGCCGTCTCCCCCGGCCGCCGCGGGGCTGGGCGGGGCCTGCCGCCGGCGCGCCTGCCGGAGCCATTTCGGGCGCCGGTGCGGCCGCGGCCGCCGTGCCCGGTTCCGGGCGGTCGGCCGCGACCACGAGAGCCGCGAGGGCGGTGGTGACCGGCACCGACGCCACCAGGCCGATGGAGCCCACGAGAGTGCGCACGATCTCCTCGGCCACCAGCTCGCTGTTGGCGACCGTGCCGACGCTGCTCTGCGCGATCGAGAAGAGCAGCAGCAACGGCAGGGCGGCACCGGCGTAGGCGAGGACGAGTGTGTTGACCACGGACGCGATGTGGTCGCGGCCGATCCGGATGCCGGCCCGGTACAGCCCGCGCCAGCCCATCGCCGGGTTGGCCTCGTGCAGCTCCCAGACCGCGGACGTCTGGGTGACCGTCACGTCGTCGAGGACACCGAGCGAGCCGATGATGATGCCGGCGAGCAGCAGACCGCTCATGTCGATCGACGGGTACAGCCCGTGGATCAGACCGGTGTTGTCGTCCGTGTTGCCGGTGAGCGCGGCCCAGTCGATGAACCAGGAGCCGAGGAAGCCGATCAGCATCAGCGAGATGAGGGTGCCGAGCACGGCGACGGACGTACGGGCCGACAGGCCGTGGCACAGATACAGGGCGATCAGCATGATGGCGCTGGACCCCACCACGGCCACGAGCAGCGGGTTCGATCCCTGGAGGATCGCGGGCAGGATGAAGAAGTTCAGGATCATGAAGCTCACGGCGAGCGCCACCAGCGCCATGACACCGCGCAGCCGCCCGACGACCACGACGGCGACCGCGAAGATGACGGCCAGCACCGTCATCGGGATCCGGCGGTTCACATCGGTGACCGAGTACTGCAGGTCCTTCGGCGCCGAGGGTTCGTAGGCGACCACGACCTTCTCGCCCTGCTCCAACTGCCGTGACTGGTCCGGCTGGACGATCTCGGTGAACGTACGGCCCTGGTCGTCGCCGGTGTCCACGCGGATCGTGGCCTTCTTGCAGGTGCCGTTCGCCTGCTGCACGGCGGAGGAGCCCTCGGCGGTGGAGGTGTCGCCGGTCGGGGTGCCACCGGAGGCGTTCACCGACTGACAGCTCACCTTGACGACCTTGGTCACCGTGGCGTGCTGTGTCTGCCGGTCGAAGCCGACGCCGGTGCGCTGGTGCGCCGGGGCGCCGCCGGGCCACAGCACCACGAGCCCGACCAGCACCGCCGCACCGAAGGGGATGAGGATGGCGGCGATCACCTTGCGCAGATGCCGGGAGACGGGGGCGGCCGGACCGTGGCTGTGGCTGTGCCCATGCCCGTGTCCGTGCCCGCCTCCGGAACCGGATCCCTGTCCATGGCCCGGAGCGTGCGCAGCACCATGGCCGTGCTCGTGCTCGTGCTCGTGCCCGGGGTGCCCGGGGTGATTGGGGTGCCCGGGGTGATTGGGGTGCCCGGCGTGCCCGGAGTGGGGATCCTGGTGCTGCCGCCGGCCACGCTCGGCCTCGTGACCGCGGTCGAACCCACCGGGGAATCCGAAGTCGCGGTCGTCCTCGGGTCCTTGTACGGGCCTGCCCTGCGGAGCGTTCGCAGGTCCCGGACCAGGGCCGCCACCGGCGCCGGGCCTGCGAGGCGGCTCGCCGGGCGGATACGGGGGCTGGTGTGTCGTGGTCACCGCCCGATCATCGCAAGAACGGCAGAGGCCCACTGTTCACCGCGCCACAAATGACGCTAGCGTGGAGCCACCTTTGCACACGCGGGAGCTCGGAGCACCGGGCTGAGAGGGCGCTGACCTCCGTCTTCGCGATGTTTCACGTGGAACGTCACCAGAGCGAGTGATGTTTCACATGAAACGTCGGCAGACGGTAGCCGCTGCGTCGACCGCCGAACCTGTTACCGGGTAATGCCGGCGTAGGGAGTAGGTCTCATGACCAACAAGGACGCACGCACGCCTGCCTTCACGCAGAACGCGGCCGATACAGACGCGGCCGACGTGACCAGCGAGAAGAGCGGGACGTCCATCGGCTGGCACAAGGGCTACATCGAGGGCGCTCGCCCCGACCTGCGTGTGCCGGTCCGCCAGGTGCACCTCACCAACGGGCAGTCGGTCACGCTGTACGACACCTCCGGGCCGTACACCGATCCGCTCGCCGACACCGATGTACGCAGGGGCCTGGCGCCGCTGCGTGAGAACTGGATCATCGCCCGCGGTGACACGGAGGAGTACGCGGGCCGTCCGGTCCGTCCCGAGGACGACGGCATCAAGCACACCTCGCCGCGCGGCGGGCTGCGCAATCTCGACGCGGTGTTCCCGGGCCGTCCGCGACTGCCCCGCCGGAGTCGGGACGGCAAGGCGGTCACCCAGCTCGCGTATGCCCGCAGGGGCGAGATCACCCCCGAGATGGAGTTCGTGGCCCTCAGGGAGAACGTTTCTCCGGAGGTGGTGCGCGAGGAGATCGCGGCGGGGCGCGCGGTGTTGCCGGCCAACGTCAACCACCCGGAGATCGAGCCGATGATCATCGGTAAGAGGTTCCTGGTGAAGGTCAACGCCAACATCGGCAACTCGGCGGTGACGTCCTCCATCGAGGAGGAGGTCGAGAAGATGACCTGGGCGACCCGTTGGGGCGCCGACACGGTCATGGACCTCTCCACCGGCCGCAACATCCACACCACCCGTGAGTGGGTGCTGCGCAACTCCCCCGTCCCCATCGGCACGGTGCCGCTGTACCAGGCGCTGGAGAAGGTCGACGGCAGGGCCGAGGAACTGACCTGGGAGATCTACAAGGACACCGTCGTCGAGCAGGCCGAGCAGGGCGTGGACTACATGACGGTCCACGCGGGCGTGCGCCTCGCGTACGTCCCGCTCACCGCGAACCGCAAGACCGGCATCGTCTCGCGCGGCGGCTCGATCATGGCGGCCTGGTGCCTGGCGCACCACAAGGAGTCCTTCCTGTACGAGAACTTCGAGGAACTCTGCGAGATCCTCGCCGCCTACGACGTCACGTACTCGCTGGGCGACGGCCTGCGGCCCGGCTCCATCGCGGACGCCAACGACGAGGCGCAGTTCGCGGAGTTGCGCACGCTCGGGGAACTCAACACGATCGCCAAGCGTTTCCACGTACAGACCATGATCGAGGGCCCGGGACATGTCCCGATGCACAAGATCAAGGAGAACATCGACCTTCAGCAGGAGATCTGCGATGAAGCTCCGTTCTATACGCTCGGGCCGCTGACCACGGACGTCGCTCCGGCGTACGACCACATCACCTCCGGCATCGGCGCCGCGATGATCGCCTGGTGGGGCACGGCGATGCTCTGCTACGTCACGCCCAAGGAGCATCTGGGCCTGCCCAACCGCGACGACGTCAAGACCGGCGTCATCACCTACAAGATCGCCGCGCACGCGGCCGACCTCGCCAAGGGCCACCCCGGAGCCCAGGAGTGGGACGACGCGCTGTCCGACGCCCGCTTCGAGTTCCGCTGGGAGGACCAGTTCAATCTGGCCCTCGACCCGGACACGGCCCGTGAGTTCCACGACGAGACCCTCCCGGCCGAGCCGGCCAAGACGGCCCACTTCTGCTCGATGTGCGGTCCTAAGTTCTGCTCGATGAAGATCAGCCAGAGCATCACGGAGCGGTTCGGCGGTGCGGTGGCCGAGGGGGCGACCTCCGAGGAGATCGCTGAGGGCATGCTGCAGAAGTCGAAGGAGTTCGCGGCGAGCGGCAACCGGGTGTACCTGCCACTGGCGGAATAGTCCGGGTGGCCCCGCAGAACAGCCCGCGCCTCATGGCGGAGTCGCGGGCCGTCCTGCTCCGCTCGGGAGGCGTGAGCTTCACGCCGGTTCCGGCAGGTCCATCAGCGCGAGCCCGGCCGGGTCGACCACGATCGTGATGTCGGTGATCCGGCCGTCGGCGACGGTGAACGCGACGACCGAGAGCGGGGTGCCGTCCTCGCGCCAGGAGATGATCCCGGGGAGGCCGTTGACCAGCGCCTTCCGACCCTGTGCGGCCGCGCCCGCGGACAGTCGTGCGCCGGCGGCTACCTTCGTGGCGCCGAGGGTGACGACAACGCCGGACGGGGTCTCGACGGTCAGCCTCACCTCGGGGTCGAGCACCCGCAGCAGCCCCTCGAAGTCGCCATGGCGAGCCGCCGCCAGGAAGGCCTGGACCACGTCTCGCTGTTCCCGGCCGACGGCGGCCGGACGCTCCTGCGCCCGTACCTTCCTGCGGGCGCGGCTGGCGAGCATCTTGGCGGCGGCGGTGGACTTGCCGAGGATCTGGCCGATCTCGTCGAACGGCACCGCGAACAGGTCGTGCAGCACGAACGCCAGCCGCTCGCTCGGCCCGAGCGACTCCAGGACGACGAGCAAGGCGAGCCCGACCGAGTCGGCGAGCGCCACGTCCTCCTCGGGAGCCGGACCGTCGTCGAGCGTCACGACGAACTCGGACAGACGGTCGTCGTCGTACGACGCCTCGGGGCGCGACCGGCGCGAGCGCAGGACGTCGAGGCTGATCCGGCCGACCGTCGTGGTCAGCCAGCCGGCCAGGTTGTGGATGGTCGCCGCGTCCTGGCGGGAGAGGCGCAGCCAGGCCTCCTGGACCACGTCCTCGGCGTCGGCGTGCGATCCGAGCATGCGGTGAGCGACCGCGCGCAGCCGGTCTCGCTGGGCCTCGAACGCCTCGGCCGTCGGGTCCGCCGGGCTGATGTCGGACATGTGGTTACCTTCCTCGGATCCGCTCCGTCACAGGGATGACGGGCCCGGAGGGGCTCGGGTAACCGATGAGGGAGACACACCGATGGAAGCACGCGTGAACGGCACGGCGAACCCCGATGTGATCACAGCGATCCAGCACCTCTACAAGGCGATTCACGCCGGTGGCGTCGACCGGCGTCTGCTGTCGCTGGTCCATCTGCGCGCCAGTCAGATCAACGGCTGCAGCCCGTGCGTCTTCGCCACGATCGAGTCGGCGCGGAAGGCCGGTGAGACGGACGAGCGGCTGCACCACGTGGTCGCGTGGCGCGAGACGCCCTTCTACACGGAGGAGGAGCGGGCGGCCCTGGCCCTGACCGAGGCCGCCACCCGGCTCCAGGACGGCGCACCGGGCGTGACCGACGAGATCTGGGACGACGCCGCCGACCACTTCAGCGAGGATCAGCTGAACGCGATCATCCTGGAGATCGCGATGACCAACTTCTTCAACCGCATCAACCGTACGATCCGGGAGCAGGCCGGCAAGACCTGGTGAGCCGGGCACTCCCGGTCAGGACGGGGCGGCGTCCTGTGGGTACCAGCGGAGTTCCACGGTGTTGCCGTCCGGGTCCGCGATGTAGACCGAGGTGGCGACGCCGCGCGCGCCGAAGCGTTGTGCCGGGCCCTCGAGGACGGTGAAGGCTTCCGAGGCGATGAACTCCTCCCAGTCCAGGGGGTCGACGGTGAGACATATGTGGTCGACGTTCGACTCGCCGCGGGGCCGGTCGACCAGGTCGACGATGGTCTCGGGGGTGATCCGCACCGACGGGAAGGGGACCTCGCCGGCCCGCCACTCGGCGACGCGGACCGGTTCCAGGCCGAGGCGTCCGGCGTAGAAGTCGAGGGCCCTCTCGACATCGCCGACATTGAGGACCAGGTGGTCGAAGGCCTTCACGCGCAGAGAGGTCATGGAGGTCATACGGGTCATGGGGGCTTCCTCGGTTGTCGGGCGGACGGGCGGATGGGTGGGCGTGCGGGCAGGCGTGCGGGCGGTGGACTCCTCTCACGATCCGCCGACCCGGATCCGTCATCAAGGGCGTCGGTGCTTGACTGAGTCCATGAACGCGCGATCCATGAGCAAGGGCGCGAACGTGCCGGTCGACTCTTCCGCCGTCCGGGCGGAGCTCAGCTGGTCCGAGGGGACCGGAGGGCCGGACATCGACGCCTCCGCACTGCTGCTGACCGCCGCCGGACGCGTCCGGGACGACGGTGACTTCGTCTTCTACAACCAGCCGCGACACACGTCCGGCGCCGTCACCCACCTCGGCAAGCAACGGGCCGACGGGGTCATGACCGACACGGTCCAGGTGGACTTCGGCTCGCTGGAGAGCGCCGTCACGCGGGTGGTGCTGGGCGCGTCGGCCGACGGCGGCACCTTCGGGCAGGTGGCCGGACTCACGCTCCGGCTGCTCGGCCCGGACGGCCGTGCCGAACTGGCGCGCTTCGAGATGCGGGCCGACACGGAGACCGCGTTCCTCTGCGGCGAGCTGTATCTGCGCGAGGGGCGCTGGAAGTTCCGCGCCATCGGCCAGGGGTACGCCTCCGGACTCGCCGGACTGGCCACCGATTTCGGCATCACGGTCGACGAGGAGCCGCCGCCCACCCGGACCGCTTCGCCGGCCCCCGCCCCGACGGCTCCGCCGGCCGCCACCCGGACCGCTCCGCCGGCCCCCGCCCCGACGGCTCCGCCGGCCGCCACCCGGACCGCTCCGCCGGCCCCCGCCCCGACGGCTCCGCCGGCCCCCGCCCGGACTGCTCCGTCGGTCCCCGCCCCGACGGCTTCGCCGGTCCCCGCCCGGACTGCTCCGTCGGTCCCCGCCCCGCCGACCTCGGCGCCGCCCACGCCCACCCCACCCGTCACAGCCGCCCCCCGCCTGGTCAAGGGCGAGGAGCAGCTCCCCGTGGACATGCGCAAGCGGCTCTCCCTGCGCAAGGAACAGGTCGCCGTCAGTCTCAGCAAGCGCGGCGCCGCCGGTGTCCGGGCGCGGATCCTGCTGGTGCTGGACGCCTCCGGATCCATGGCGTTCCTGTACTCGCGCGGCGTGGTGGCGGACGTGGTGGAGCGCATGGCCGCGGTCGCCGCGCAGCTAGACGACGACGGCGAGATGCAGGCCTGGACGTTCGCCAGCAACCCCGCCCGGCTTCCCGATCTCCGCCTGGCCGAACTCCCCGAGTGGCTGGGGCTGCATGTGCGGGTGGGCGAGATCAGCCTGTTCCGCCGCGGCAAGAAACCCCGCAAGGGGCTGGAGGCGGGGCAGGTGGACATGCGGGCGGTCGGCATCCAGAACGAGGAGCAGAAGGCGATCGCCGAGGTCAGGGCGTATGTACGGGAGAATCCCGTGCCCCTGCCCACGCTGGTGCTGTTCTTCTCCGACGGAGGGGTCTACCGGGACGCGGCGATCGAGCAGGAGCTGCGTGCGGCGGTCGAGGAGCCGGTCTTCTGGCAGTTCGTGGGGCTCGGCCGGTCCAACTACGGCGTTCTGGAGCGGTTCGACACCCTCCCGGGCCGGCGCGTGGACAACGTCGGCTTCTTCGCCGTGGACGACATCAGCTCCGTACCGGATCAGGAACTCTACGACCGGCTGCTGTCGGAGTTCCCGTCCTGGATCACGGCGGCCGGACACGCCGGCATCCTCTGATCACCCACCGGTCAAATCACCCAGCGCTCCGGTCGCCCCACCGATCGGCTTGCGCTCCCCGACCCCAGGTATGCGGGGGCGCAAGCCGAGGGGTTATTCCGGCAGGTGCTCCGGGCCGCCGAAGTCCGGGCTCGTGTAGTCCGGGCTGGTGAAGCTCGGGCGCGGGCCGGCCGCGGGGCCGTCGTCGGGGCTGGTGAAGCCCGGACGGTCGTACCCGATCTTCGGCAGGCGGCCGGTGGGGGCGGGCGGGGCCGGTTCCGGGGACAGGACGCTCGTGCTCTGGTCGGCGAGGGCCTCCCGCAGGAACGGCAGGATGCCCCGCTCCAGGAGGGCCTCCCGCCAGGCGTCCCTCGCCCGCTCGACCTCGTCGTTCAGTTCGCCGTACGATCCCGCCTCCAGCGAGGGACGGTTGCGCAGCGCGGTGAGCAGCAGTCCGACGGTGGCGACGAGGATCGCCAGCGCGGCGATCGCTCCGAACGTCCAGCCGACGTTGAGCATGGCGTGGGCGGCCGTCCGGTCCGGGTCGACCGCCCGCAGGAGGTAGCCGACCAGCAGGAAGATCACCGCGGCGGTTCCGGCGAGGACGGGGGTGAGCACGGCGGCGACGGCCACGGCGCCCGCTCCGGCGGCCTCGGCGGCCTGCGCCGCGTCTCCCATGGTGGCCGCGAGCCCCACCGCGCCCGCGCCCGGCTCCCCCGAGCCGGACTCGTGCGGGGACGAGGGGGTGGACGGCGCCGGGTGGCGCAGTTCCTCGCGGACCTTTATGTAGTGCTGGTACTCGGTCGCCGCGGCCGCCGTGATGAGCGCGGAGGCGTTGAGCGCCATGGTGCGCAGCTGTTCGGGGTTGAGCCGCTGACCCACAGCGGCCGGTTCCGGGTGGTGTGGTGCGGAGCGCAGCGCCTCGTCGAGGACCCGTTCGTACTCCTGGCGGTCCTCACTGTGCAGGTGCTGCGGAACGCTGTTCATGTGCATCCCCCGATGCTCCGTAGGGCTTGGGGCTCGCATGCCAACGAGCCGTCGGGCAGAAACGGAGGGGAGCCTGCTACGGATAAGCCGATGGTAGAGCGGCGACGGCCTGCGGTGACAGGGGGTTTGCCGAAATTGGCCGCCGGCCTGCACCGCCGCCGACCGCTTCGGGAGGGCGTGCGCCCGCCGAGCGAGCGCTTGGACATCCGCCCCCTGAACGCTCAGTCGTCCAGCGGCAGTTGCTGGACCAGCAGCTTTCCGGCCATCGTCACGCCGCCGTCCATCGCGATGGCCAGTCCCTCGGCGTAGACGTGCGGTCCCGCGACGTGCGGGCCGTCGCCGTCCTCGTCCTCCTCGGAGCCGACTTCGCCCAGGAGATACGGAATCGGGCTGTGTCCGTGAACGATCCGGGTGCCGCCGTACGTATCGAGCAGGGAACGGACGGCGTCGGCTCCACCTTCGTCCCGGAAGGAGAAGCGCTTGGTGAACTTGCGGAAGAGATCCCACACCTCGTCCGCGTCGTTGCGGGTGATCGTCTCGCGGACGGTGTCGTTGACCGCCTCGATCGAGTCGCCGTAGTCGAGGTAGGCGGTGGTGTCGGAGTGGACGAGAAGATGGCCGTCGACCTCCTCGACGGCGTCGAGCCGCGCCATCCACTGCAGATGGTGGTCCTGGAGGCGGTCCATGTCGTTCTTCTGGCCGCCGTTGAGCAGCCAGGCCGCCTGGAAGGTGGCGGTGCCCGCGCCGGAGTTGACGGGGGTGTCGCCGAACCGCTTGGCGCCGAGCAGGAGCAGCTCGTGATTGCCCATGAGGGCCTTGCAGTAGCCGCCGGCGGCCGCGGCCTCGGCGGACAGCCGCATGACGAGGTCGATGACGCCGATGCCGTCCGGGCCGCGGTCGGTGAAGTCGCCGAGGAACCACAGCCGGGCGGTGCCCGCGCACCAGTTGCCGGCCGAGTCGATCAGGCCCTTCTCCTGGAGCGCGGCCAGCAGCTCGTCGAGGTAGCCGTGTACGTCGCCGACGACGAACAGGGGTCCCGGGCCGGCCGAGGGCTGCGGTGCGGGGGCGGGCGCCGGGTCCACGGGCACCTGGAGGGTGTCGCCGCGGTGGATGACCGGCAGGTCGCGTTGTGTGGGCGTGTAGCCCTCCGGATGCTCCAGGGCGTCCTCCAAGGGCGGCGTGACGTTACCCGGGTGCGTGTTCTGGTCGAACGGACCGGTCTCGTGCACGTAAGCGGGTACCCGGAAGTCGCGCAACGTCGCCGTCCGCTCCGCCTCCGGTCCCTGACCGGCCCCCTGAGTCATCAGACCCCTCCACCATCGCGCCGCAGCTGCACCCTGCGGGCTGCTTGGTCGAAGCCGCCCGCGGTGCCGTGCGCCCATCATAGGAATGCGGATCGAGCCGTGTGATGACCCAGGGGTGCTGAATCGGCGCAAGGCTCCAGTTCATCGCGGCTTTCGCCCCGATTGGGCCGGGCTTCGGCAGCCCGCACACACCCGGCGCACACGACACTCATACGCGCCGGGCCCCGCCGTGGGGGCGGAGGACCGGTTTCCCGGGGCGGCACCGGATGGCCGGACGGCCGGACCACACGGACACGCCCGACACGGCACCGGCCGACTGCACCGACGGCCGGGCAACGGCCGACATACGACCGCGAGGCGATACGACGAACACACCCGCGCGGTACCGCGCACCCGCCGCCGGGCCCGCGCGCCCCCGCCATGCCGCCCACTCACAGGGACGCGGGGGAGCGCCGACAGGGCGTCGGTAGGGCGCTGGTAGGGCGCTGGTGGGGCGTCGGCAGGGTGCTGGTAGGGCGTCGGCAGGGTGCTGGCAGGGCGTCGGCATGCCCCGGTAGGCCGGTGAGAGCCCTCGGCAAGGGGCGTGGACGCCTCGGCAAGGACGCGGGGAGGACGCCTGGCAGGAGGCTTCGGCAGGAGGCCTTGCCAGCTCCCGAACCTCTGCGAGTCGCCCCTCGGCCTCCTGGCACCTCCGCCGGTCACCCCCTAGGCCTCCCCGCGCCCCCGCCGGTCGAACCTTCAGGCCCCCCACACCCCCACTGATCACCCCTTCAGGCCCCGAGCCCTCACTCCGGCCGTCCTGAGGCTCCCTGCATGCCCCCGGCTGGTAGCCGCTTCAGGCCCCGCGCCCTCACTCCGGCCGCCCTGAGGCTCCCTGCACGCCCCCGGC
Organism: Streptomyces sp. NPDC005820; assembly: GCF_040630255.1. Taxonomy (NCBI): domain Bacteria; kingdom Bacillati; phylum Actinomycetota; class Actinomycetes; order Kitasatosporales; family Streptomycetaceae; genus Streptomyces; species Streptomyces sp. NPDC005820. The sequence goes on along the minus strand of NZ_JBEXXE010000010.1, from coordinate 43,817 downwards.
CGGTAGCCCCTTCAGGCCCCGCGCCCCCTCCGGTGGCACCGCGTGCGCCCCCTCCGGTGCCTTCCTTCGGTCTCCTTGTCCCCCGTCGCCCGTCCCCCCGCTACCCCTTCTCCGGCGTCCGAGGCGGGCTCACCGTCGTGCGTGGTGGGCGTCGCTGAGAAGAGGTACGGATGATCAGTTCGGTCGGTATCACCTGTTCGACCGGCGAGTCCGCGTCCACGCCCTCGATCGCGTCGATGAGGAGTTGGACCACCGCCGTACCGATGCGGCGGGGCTTCAGGGAGAGCGTGGTGATGGGCGGCTCGGTGCTGGCGTACACCGTGGACTCGCTGCAGCACACCAGCAGCAGATCCTCCGGCACCCGCAGCCCGTAGCGGCGGGCGGCGGCGAGCAGATCGGTGCCGTTGGGGTCGAACAGCCCGTAGACCGCGTCGGGGCGGTCCGGGCGGGCGAGCAGCCGGTCGGCCGCGACGGCGCCCGCGCACGGATCGTGGGCGGGGTAGGCCTCGTACACCGGATCCTGCCCGACCCGCTCGCACCAGTGCAGATACGCCGTGGTCGACAGATGCGTGTACGTGTCCGTCGTGGTCCCCGTCAGCAGGCCGATCCGGCGGGCGCCGGCGTCGGCCAGGTGGTCGAGGATGTCGAGCACGGCGGCCTCGTGGTCGTTGTCGACCCAGGCGGTCACCGGCAGCGAGCCGACCGGGCGGCCGTCGGAGACCACGGGTAAACCCTGGCGCACGAGCTCGCTGACCACCGGATCCTGGTCGGACGGATCGATGACGACCGTGCCGTCCAGGGCGACGTTCGACCACACGTCGTGGCGCGAGGTCGCGGGGAGGATGACGAGCGCGTAGCCGCGGGCGAGCGCGGCCGAGGTGGCGGCGCGCGCCATCTCCGCGAAGTACGCGAACTCGGTGAAGGTGAAAGGTTCATCCCCGTACGTCGTCACGGTCAGACCGATGAGGCCCGACTTGCCGGTACGGAGGGTTCGGGCCGCGGCCGAGGGCCGGTAACCCAGTCGGTCGGCGACCTCGCGGACATGGCGTCGGGTGGCGTCGGGGAGCCTGCCCTTGCCGTTGAGGGCGTCGGAGACGGTCGTGATGGACACTCCGGCGGCGGCGGCCACGTCCCTGATGCCCGCCCGGCCCGGCCGGTTGCCTCGGCGTGAGGTTTCCGCGCGGCTCACCTGGTGCTTCCCTGCTGCTGTCATGGCGAGCCGATAGTAGGGCTCATCCGGTGGGGTAGGGCGGACGCATATGCACGCGTTGACAGGCACGTTTCTGCAAGGTCGTCAGCCGTCAAATGCCTTAGAAACCAAGTCAGTTGGGCGTGAGTATCCCAAGACGTGACGTGTTGGCACGGATGAGCCTGCCAACGCACCGATGTTTCGAAGAGGTCTCAACTCACCTGTACGAGGGATGCGCGCCACGGCGTGAGCCACCGGCGCATAGATATATGTATGCCGCGCCCCCTGACGTGTACGCCTTCGTGCGGCTTCGTCCATAGAGGTCGCGGAGATCCGTACGCGCCTGTACGCACCCGACCCGAATCCTCATAAGGTGAGCAGTATTGAAGCCGGGAGCCGGAGCCGGTGGTGTGGTCACGAGGAGGACTGCGGTGAGCGAGACGAGCCCCAAGCTGCGTGCCGAGCTGGAGGGGATTCCCACCTACAAGCCTGGCAAGCCCGCCGCGGCCGGCGGTCCCGTGGCCTACAAGCTGTCCTCCAACGAGAACCCCTACCCGCCGCTGCCCGGGGTGATGGAGGCCGTGACGGCCGCCGCCGCCACCTTCAACCGCTACCCGGACCTGGCGTGCACGGCCTTGGTGGAGGAGATCTCCGGCTGCTTCGGCGTGCCCGCCTCCCACGTCGCCACCGGCACCGGCTCGGTCGGCGTCGCCCAGCAGCTGGTCCAGTCGACGGCGGGCCCCGGCGACGAGGTGATCTACGCCTGGCGCTCCTTCGAGGCGTACCCGATCATCACCCAGATCAGCGGCGCCACCGCGGTGCAGGTGCCGCTCACCGAGGGGGACGTCCACGACCTGGACGCGATGGCCGACGCGATCACCGACCGGACCCGGCTGATCTTCGTCTGCAACCCCAACAACCCCACCGGCACGGTCGTCCGTCGAGCCGAGCTGGAACGGTTCCTCAACCGGGTGCCGGGCGATGTGCTGGTGGTCCTCGACGAGGCCTACCGGGAGTTCATCCGCGACCCCGAGGTGCCGGACGGCGTCGAGCTGTACCGGAGCCGGCCGAACGTCTGCGTCCTGCGCACGTTCTCGAAGGCGTACGGTCTGGCCGGGCTGCGGGTGGGCTTCGCGATCGCCCATGAGCCGGTGGCGGAGGCGCTGCGCAAGACGGCGGTGCCGTTCGGGGTGAGCCAGCTGGCGCAGGAGGCGGCGGTCGCCTCGCTGCGCGCCGAGGACGAGCTGTTCGGCCGGGTCGGTTCGCTGGTGGGCGAGCGCGCCCGGGTGGTCGGGGGGCTGCGCGCCCAGGGCTGGGCGGTGCCCGAGAGCCAGGCCAACTTCGTGTGGCTGCGGCTGGGGGAGCGGACGGCGGCGTTCGCGGCGGAGTGCGAGCAGCACGGGGTCGTGGTCCGGCCGTTCCCCGGGGAGGGTGTCCGGGTCACGGTGGGTGAGGCAGAGGCGAACGACATCTTCCTGAAGGCGGCGGAGGGGTTCCGCAGGGAGATGTAGCCGACACCAGTCCGTTTGTGCTGGTCAGAAGGCGTGTGGAGGGGGTTCCCGGCGGTAAGCGGGACCCCCTTTCTCTTGTCCCGAAGGTGTTTGTCATACTAGCTTGTGAATGTGAACGCTTTCACAAGCGCTCGCTGAGCGTATGTTCCACAAGCCTGTGAGGTAAGGAGCGGCGACGTGGACCTGGCTTTGGCGCCGGAGACCCTGGCGCGCTGGCAGTTCGGCATCACGACCGTCTACCACTTCCTGTTCGTTCCCCTGACGATCTCCCTCGCGGCTCTCACCGCGGGGCTCCAGACCGCCTGGGTGCGCACGGAGAAGGAGAAGTACCTCAGGGCGACCAAGTTCTGGGGCAAGCTCTTCCTGATCAACATCGCGATGGGCGTCGTCACCGGCATCGTGCAGGAGTTCCAGTTCGGCATGAACTGGTCCGACTACTCGCGCTTCGTCGGCGATGTGTTCGGCGCCCCGCTGGCCTTCGAGGCCCTGATCGCGTTCTTCTTCGAGTCCACCTTCATCGGCCTGTGGATCTTCGGCTGGGACAAGCTGCCGAAGAAGATCCACCTGGCCTGCATCTGGATGGTCTCGATCGGCACGATCCTGTCGGCCTACTTCATCCTCGCGGCCAACTCCTGGATGCAGCACCCGGTCGGCTACCGGATCAACAAGGAGAAGGGCCGCGCCGAGCTCACCGACTTCTGGGCCGTGCTGACCCAGAACACCGCGCTCAGCCAGGTCTTCCACACCATGTCGGCGGCCTTCCTGACCGGTGGCGCCTTCATGGTCGGCATCGCCGCCTTCCACCTCTTCCGCAAGAAGCACGTCACCGTGATGAAGACCTCGCTGCGGCTGGGCCTCGTCACCGTCGTCATCGCCGGACTGCTCACCGCGATCAGCGGCGATGTCCTCGGCAAGGTGATGTTCAAGCAGCAGCCGATGAAGATGGCCGCCGCCGAGGCGCTCTGGGACGGCCAGGACTCCGCGCCGTTCTCGATCTTCGCCTACGGCGATGTGGAGAAGGGCCACAACAGCGTGGCCGTCGAGATCCCCGGCCTGCTGTCCTTCCTCGCCAACGACGACTTCACCTCGTACGTCCCCGGCATCAACGACGTCAACAAGGCCGAGCAGGAGAAGTTCGGCCCCGGCGACTACCGGCCCAACATCCCGGTCACCTTCTGGGGCTTCCGCTGGATGATCGGTTTCGGCATGGCCTCCTTCGCCATCGGCCTCGCCGGACTCTGGCTCACCCGCAAGAAGTTCATGCTCCCGCAGCACTTGAGGGTCGCCGACGACGAGGTGCCCCATCTGGTGCTCTTCCGCAACAAGGCCCTCGACCCCAAGCTCTCCCGGCTGTACTGGCTGGTCGCGATCTGGACCCTCGGCTTCCCGCTGATCGCCAACTCCTGGGGCTGGATCTTCACCGAGATGGGCCGCCAGCCCTGGGTCGTCTACGGCGTCCTGCAGACCCGCGCCGCGGTCTCCCCCGGGGTCTCCCAGGCCGAGGTACTCACCTCGATGATCGTCTTCACGGCCCTGTACGCCGTCCTCGCCGTCGTCGAGGTCAAGCTGCTGGCGAAGTACGTGAAGGCCGGCCCGCCCGAGCTCACCGAGGCCGACCTGAACCCGCCCACGAAGATCGGCGGCGACTCCCGTGACGCCGACAAGCCGATGGCCTTCTCCTACTAGGCCGAGGGAGCTGCACAGTCATGGAACTGCACGACGTCTGGTTCGTCCTCATCGCCGTCCTGTGGACCGGCTACTTCTTCCTGGAGGGGTTCGACTTCGGAGTCGGCATCCTCACCAAGCTGCTCGCCCGCGACCGGCCCGAGAAGCGGGTGCTGATCAACACCATCGGCCCGGTCTGGGACGGCAACGAGGTGTGGCTGCTCACGGCCGGCGGCGCCACCTTCGCCGCCTTCCCCGAGTGGTACGCCACGCTCTTCTCCGGTTTCTACCTGCCGCTGCTGCTGATCCTGGTCTGCCTGATCGTCCGGGGCGTCGCCTTCGAGTACCGGGCGAAGCGGCCGGAGGAGAACTGGCAGCGCAACTGGGAGACCGCGATCTTCTGGACCTCGCTGCTGCCGGCGTTCCTGTGGGGCGTGGCCTTCGGCAACATCGTGCACGGGGTGAAGATCGACCGGCACTTCGAGTACGTCGGGACCGTCGGGGACCTGCTCAACCCGTACGCCCTCCTCGGCGGTCTGGTGACGTTGACGCTGTTCACCTTCCACGGCGCGGTCTTCACGGCCCTCAAGACCGTCGGCGAGATCCGGGAGCGGGCACGGAAGCTGGCGCTGTACGTCGGTCTCGTCACGGCCGTGGTCGCGCTGGTCTTCCTGCTGTGGACCCAGGTCGACAGCGGTGACGCCAAGAGCCTCGTCGCGCTGGTCGTCGCGGTCGCCGCCCTGGTCGCGGCGCTCGTGGCCAACCAGGCGGGGCGCGAGGGCTGGTCGTTCGCCTTCTCCGGCGTGACCATCGTGGCCGCCGTGGCCATGCTCTTCCTGACGCTCTTCCCGAACGTCATGCCGTCCAGCCTGAACGAGGACTGGAGCCTCACGGTCACCAACGCCTCGTCCAGCCCGTACACCTTGAAGATCATGACCTGGTGCGCGGGGATCGCCACCCCGCTCGTCCTGCTCTACCAGAGCTGGACCTACTGGGTCTTCCGCAAGCGGATCGGCACTCAGCACATCGCCGCCGATGTCGCCCACTGAGGTGTGTTTCACGTGAAACCAATCGATCCGCGTCTGCTGAGATTCGCCCGGGCCACCCGGCTCTTCCTGGTGGCCGTGGTCGGCCTGGGCGCCGTCGGGGCACTCCTGGTCATCGCCCAGGCGATGCTCATCGCCGAAGTGGTGGTCGGCGCCTTCCAGCACGGGCTGGGCGTCTCCGGGCTCCGCACTCCCCTGCTGCTGTTGGCGGCGGTTGCGGGCGGCCGTGCCCTGGTCTCCTGGCTCACCGAACTCGCCGCCCACCGGGCGAGCGCGGCGGTGAAGTCGGAGCTGCGGGGGCGGCTCCTGGAGCGGGCCACCGCTCTCGGTCCCGGCTGGCTGGGCGGACAGCGCACCGGCTCCCTGGTCGCCCTGGCCACCCGGGGAGTCGACGCCCTCGACGACTACTTCGCGCGCTATCTCCCCCAACTGGGGCTCGCGGTGGTCGTGCCGGTCGCGGTGCTGGCGCGGATCGTCACCGAGGACTGGGTGTCGGCGGCCATCGTCGTCGGCACCCTCCCGCTGATTCCGGTCTTCATGGTGCTCATCGGCTGGGCCACCCAGTCGCGGATGGACCGTCAGTGGCGGCTGCTGTCCCGGCTCTCCGGGCACTTCCTGGACGTGGTCGCCGGGCTGCCGACGCTGAAGGTGTTCGGGCGGGCCAAGGCTCAGGCCGAGTCCATCCGACGGATCACCGGCGAGTACCGCCGGGCGACCATGCGGACGCTGCGGATCGCCTTCATCTCGTCGTTCGCGCTGGAGCTGCTGTCGACCCTCTCGGTGGCCCTGGTCGCCGTGACGATCGGCATGCGGCTCGTGCACGGTGAGATGGACCTGTACATCGGCCTGGTCATCCTGGTGCTCGCGCCCGAGGCGTATCTGCCGCTGCGGCAGGTCGGCGCGCAGTACCACGCGGCCGCCGAGGGGCTCGCGGCCGCCGAGGAGATCTTCGCCGTGCTGGAGACACCGGTCCCGGCCCCGGGCACGACCCGGGTCCCGGAGGGCCCGGTGGCCTTCGAGGGCGTGACGGTCCGCTACCCGGGCCGCGCGGCCGACGCCCTCTCCGACGTGTCGTTCACCGTCGCGCCGGGGGAGACCGTCGCGCTGGTCGGGCCGAGCGGCGCGGGCAAGTCGACCCTGCTGCACACCCTGCTGGGCTTCGTGCGGCCCACCGGGGGCCGGGTGCGGATCGGGGGAGCCGACCTCGCCGACCTCGACCCGGAGCAGTGGCGGTCACGGATCGCCTGGGTGCCGCAGCGCCCGCACCTGTACGCCGGGACGATCGCGGAGAACGTACGGCTGGCGCGTCCCGACGCCGACGAGGCGGCCGTACGGCGGGCGCTGGCGGACGCCGGGGCGTTGGACTTCGTGGCCGCGCTGCCCGAGGGCGTCGACACTCCCCTGGGCGAGGACGGTACCGGCCTCTCCGCGGGCCAGCGCCAGCGTCTCGCCCTGGCCCGGGCCTTCCTCGCCGACCGGCCCGTCCTCCTGCTCGACGAGCCGACGGCCGCGCTCGACGGCGGGACGGAGGCCGAGATCGTGACGGCCGTACGGCGGCTGGCGGCCGGCCGGACGGTCCTCCTGGTCGTCCACCGGCCGGCGCTGCTGGGCGTGGCGGACCGGATCGTACGGCTGGAGGAGCCGGCCGACGCCGGCCCCCGACGGTCCGCTGCCGGGGGCACGGCGGCCACCACCCCGCCGGAGGCGACGGCGCCCAGGACACCGGTTGTCCCCGAGACCACTCCCGCCGCCCCCCGACGCGGGGTGCTCGCCCGGGTCCGGGGCATGGCGGGCGCCCGTCGGGGCCGGCTCGCTCTCGCGCTGCTGCTGGGCGCTCTCGCCCTCGGCAGCGCCGTCGGGCTCATGGCCACCTCCGGGTGGCTGATCTCGCGTGCCTCGCAGCAGCCGCCGGTGCTGTACCTGATGGTGGCGGTGACGGCGACCCGCGCCTTCGGCATCGGCCGGGCGGTGTTCCGGTACGCGGAGCGGCTCGTGTCGCACGACGCCGTGCTGCGGATGCTCGCCGACACCCGGGTGGCGGTGTTCCGGCGCCTGGAGCGGCTGGCGCCCGCCGGACTGCGCACGACCCGGCGGGGCGACCTGCTGACGCGGCTGGTCGCCGACGTGGACGCCCTGCAGGACTACTGGCTGCGCTGGCTGCTGCCCGCCGCTGCCGCCGCCGTGGTGTCGGCCGGGTCGGTGGCGTTCACGGCGTGGCTGCTGCCGGAGGCGGGCGCGGTGCTCGCCGCCGGGCTGCTCGCGGCCGGGGTGGGCGTCCCGCTGGTCACCGGCGCGGTGGCCCGCCGGGCCGAACGCCGGCTCGCCCCCGCCCGGGGCGTGCTCGCCACCCGTACCGCCGACCTGCTCACCGGCACCGCCGAACTGACCGTCGCGGGCGCCCTGCCCGCCCGCAGGGCCGGGGTGCGGGCCGCCGACGGCGTGCTCACCCGGATCGCCTCGCGGGCCGCCACGGCCACCGCCCTGGGCGACGGGCTGACCGCGCTCGTCTCCGGGCTGACCGTGGCCGCCGCGGCGCTCGTGGGCGCCCAGGCGGTCGCCGCCGGGCGGCTGGACGGGGTGACCATGGCGGTGGTCGTCCTGACCCCGCTGGCCGCCTTCGAGGCCGTCCTGGGGCTGCCGCTGGCCGTGCAGTACCGCCAGCGGGTGCGCCGGAGCGCCGAGCGGGTGTACGAGGTGCTGGACTCCCCCGACCCGGTGCGTGAGCCGGAGCTGCCCCGGCAGGCGCCCGCGTCGCCGTTCCCGCTCGTCGTCAAGGGGCTGACCGCCCGCCACGCCGGGCAGGACCGGGACGCGCTCGCCGGAGTCGACCTCACCCTGGCGCAGGGGCGCAGGATCGCCGTGGTGGGGCCCTCCGGCTCCGGCAAGACGACCCTCGCCCAGGTGCTGCTGCGCTTCCTGGACGTCGGCGCGGGCTCGTACACCCTCGGCGGGGTGGACGCCGCGGCCCTGGACGGCGACGATGTGCGCCGCCTGGTCGGGCTGTGCGCCCAGGACGCGCATCTCTTCGACAGCTCGGTGCGCGAGAACCTGCTGCTGGCGCGGAAGGGCGCGAGCGAGGACGAGCTGCGCGACGCGCTGGCGCGGGCCCGGCTGCTGGAGTGGGCGGACGGACTGCCCGACGGGCTCGACACGCTCGTCGGCGAGCACGGGGCCCGGCTCTCCGGCGGCCAGCGGCAGCGCCTGGCGCTGGCCCGCGCGCTGCTCGCCGACTTCCCCGTGCTGGTGCTCGACGAGCCCGCCGAGCATCTCGACCTGCCGACCGCCGACGCGCTCACCGCGGACCTGCTCGCCGCGACCGAGGGCCGTACCACCCTGCTCATCACCCACCGGCTGGCCGGTCTCGGAGCGGTGGACGAGGTGGTCGTCCTGGACGCGGGCCGGATCGTGCAGCGCGGCACGTACGCGGAACTGGCGGCCGTGGAGGGACCGTTGCGGGGGATGGTCGAGCGGGAGGCGGCGGCGGACCTGCTGGTGGGCGCGGAGCTCTCGGGTTGAGCCATCCGGGGTGAGGCGTCCCCCGGGCGTACGCCTTCGACAGGACCGGGGCCGCCGGCCGGGTCACGATCGCTGACATGCGCTCACTTCGCCGTCGTTCCCGGCTCGTCGTGGTCCTGCTGTGCGGTGCGGCCCTGCTCGCGGCCCGCCCCACAGCCGCCGACGGGGAGCCCGGCGACGGCGCGGACTCCGGGCTCAGTACGCGGGTGGCGCGGCTGTACGAGGACGCGGCCGTGGCCGCGCAGCGGTACGAGACGGGGCGGCGCGCGGCGGAGGCGCAGCAGGGCGAGGTCCGGCGGCTGGAGGAACTTCTGGGCCGGGAACGGCGGGAGACCGCGGTGCTGCGCGAGGACCTGGGCCGTTTCGCCCGTGCCCAGTACCGCACCGGGGGCGGGCTCCCGGTCGTCGCGCAGATGCTGCTGGCGGCCGATCCGGAGCGGCTGATGCGCGGTCAGCACCTGTTCTCCCAGGCGAGCCTGGCCGTGGACAACGCGTTGGAGAAGAGCCGCCGGGCCGAGACACGGCTGGCCGCCGACGAGGGGCGGGCGGTCGCGGCCTGGCAGGAGGTCGAGCGCAGGCGCGTCGAACTCGCCGAGGTGAAGAAGGGCATCGAGGACACCCTGGAACAGGCGCGGTGGGAGCTGCAGGGGCAGGCGGACGCCTCGGTGGCCGCGGGCGCGTGCCGTGGCGCCGTACGGCTCGACCGGCCGTCCCCGGGCGTCCTGGGCGAGTGGGTCACCCCGGTGGAGACGTACACCTTGTCCGCGGGCTTCGGCAGCGGCGGTGACCGCTGGGTGAACCGGCACACGGGGCAGGACTTCGCGGTGCCGATCGGGACGCCGGTGCGGGCGGTGGGCGCGGGGCGGGTGGTGCGGGTGGCGTGCGGGGGCGCGTTCGGCATCCAGGTCGTGATCCGGCATGCCGACGGCTACTGCACCCAGTACGCCCATCTCGCCGCCGTGACGGTCGACCAGGGCGACCGGGTGTCTGCCGGGCAGTGGATCGGGCAGTCCGGCACCTCGGGGAACTCCACCGGCCCGCATCTGCACTTCGAGGTACGGGTCACGCCCGAGCTGGGCTCGTCGATCGACCCGGTGCCGTGGCTGGCGGACCGCGGGGTGCCGGTTGCCTAGGCGGGCGGAGGCCTACCGCCGCTCGGCGATCAGCCGCTCGATCACGACGGCGACCCCGTCCTCGTTGTTGGCGACCGTCTGCCCGGAGGCGGCGGCGATCACGTCGGGGTGCGCGTTGCCCATCGCGTACGAGCGGCCCGCCCAGGTCAGCATCTCGACGTCGTTGGGCATGTCCCCGAACGCGACGACCTCCTCGTGCGAGATCCCGCGCTCGGCGCAGCACAGGGCGAGCGTGCTGGCCTTGGAGACGTCCGGGCCGCTGATCTCCAGCAGGGCGCTGGGGCTGGACCGGGTGACGTTGGCGCGGTCGCCGATGGCCACGCGGGCCAGGGTGAGGAAGGCGTCCGGGTCGAGCGTGGGGTGGAACGCGAGGATCTTCAGCACGGGCTCACCGGCGGCGAGTCCGTCCGGCGCCAGCAACTCCTCGGCGAGCGCGAGGTTGTCCGGGACCTCCATGTGCATCTTCGGGTACTCCGGCTCCTGGTGGAAGCCGTACGTCTGCTCGATCGCGTACATCGTGCCGGGCGCCGCGTCGCGCAGCAGCCGTACGGCGTCCAGCGCGTTGTTCCGCTCCAGCTCGCGCACCTTCACGAACCGGTGGGTGCCGGGGCCGCCGTGCAGATCGACCACGGCGGCGCCGTTGCCGCAGATCGCCAGGCCGTGTCCGTGGACGTGCTCGCTGACGACGTCCATCCAGCGGGCGGGGCGGCCGGTGACGAAGAAGACCTCGATGCCCGCCTCCTCGGCGGCGGCGAGGGCGGCGACCGTGCGCGGTGACACCGACTTGTCGTCACGCAGCAGAGTGCCGTCGAGATCGGTGGCGATCAGCCGCGGCGGGAGGGCGGGGGTCGGGGTCTCGGGCTGTCGAGTCGCTGAGGTCACCCGGCCATTCTCGCGCATATGCCCGCACGGCCGTGCGAGAGCCCGCACACCTGAGACAGCAGGAAGGGCTCAGGCGGCCGGTCTTCGCGGTCGGCGACCGGCGGTCGGCGTCAGCCGAGTTGGGCTGGGGCCTCCATGGCGATCTGCTCGAAGACCTTCTCGTCCGCGGCGAAGTCGGAGTCCGGGATGGGCCAGTGGAGCACCAGCTCGGTGAAGCCGAGCTCCTGATGCCGTCCCGCGAAGTCGACGAAGGCGTCCACGGACTCCAGCGGCCGGCCGCGGTCCGGGGTGAACCCGGTGAGCAGGATCTTCTCCAGCTCGTTCACGTCCCGGCCCTCGGCGCCACAGGCTGCGGTCAGCTTCTCGACCTGGCCGCGAATGGCCTGAACCGACTGCTCGGGGGTGCCGTGCTCGTACAGCTTGGGGTCTCCGGTGGTCACCCACGCCTGACCGTGCCGGGCTGCCAGCCGCAGTCCGCGCGGACCGGTCGCCGCGACGGCGAAGGGCAGCCGGGGACGCTGGACGCAGCCGGGGATGTTGCGTGCCTCGTGCGCCGCGTAGAAGGCGCCCTCGTGCGACACGGAGTCCTCGGTGAGCAGCCGGTCGAGCAGCGGGACGAACTCGGCGAGCCGGTCGGCCCGCTCACGCGGGGTCCACGGCTCCTGGCCGAGGGCGGTGGCGTCGAAGCCGGTGCCGCCCGCGCCGATGCCGAGCGTCACCCGGCCGCCGGAGATGTCGTCCAGGGAGATCAGTTCCTTGGCGAGCGTCACCGGGTGCCGGAAGTTCGGCGAGGTCACCAGGGTGCCCAGCCGCAGCCGGTCGGTGACGGCAGCGGCGGCCGTGAGCGTGGGGATGGCGCCGAACCAGGGGCCGTCTCGGAAGCTGCGCCAGGACAGATGGTCGTAGGTGTAGCCCGTGTGGAAACCGAGCTGCTCGGCCCGCGTCCACGCCGAACGGCCCCCTTCGTTCCAGCGGCGGTACGGGAGGATCACGGTGCTCAGGCGCAGACTCATGTCATCGAGCGTATGCGGACGGCCGTGTTTCACGTGAAACAGTCACCGTACGCGACCGGCCAGCCACGGACTGAGGCTCATCGGGAGGTGCTCCTTGTGCACCCGGTCGCCCGGCAGCGGCACCATCAGGGTGTGGCTCGGCGGGAAGCGGCGCGCCTTGACCCAGGCGTGGCCCTCGTAGAGGGCGCGGAGGAAGGCGGGGACGTCGTCGCGGTCCACGTCGGGGCATTCCACGCCGTCGACGGTGATGAGGGCGTCGTCGTCCGGGTAGAGCCGTACGCTCACGGCGGGCCGGCCGCCCAGCTCCACATGGGCCTCGTGGGGCAGCGAGCCGTCCGGGTCGGTGGTGACGCCCACGCCCGCGGCCGTGCGGCGGGAGGTGCGGTCGGCGCCGATGTCGTGGGTGACCTCGAAGGCGAGGCCATAGGTGTCGGCGATCGCGCGGAGCGCGGTGACCGCGGCCTCGGTGGTGGGGAGGTGGTCCATGTCGCCGATCATGCAGGGTCAGTGCTTCTCGGGGAACCGCACATACTGCGGCGGTACGGCCTTCGTCAGCCACACGCCGTTGGCGCTGAGGTGGAAGACATGGCCCTCCCGGTGCATCGCGCCGGTGTCCACGGACAGGACGACGGGGCGTCCCCGGCGGGCGCCCACCCGGGTCGCGGTCTCCCGGTCGGCGGAGAGGTGCACGTCGTGCCGGTTCATCGGCCGCAGCCCCTCGGCCCGGATCGCGTCCACGGAGCGCGCCACGGTCCCGTGGTAGAGGTACGGCGGCGGGGTCGCCGGGGGCAGGCCGAGCTCCACCTCGATGCTGTGGCCCTGGCTGGCGCGGATCCGGGTGCCCTCGATCGCGAAGCGCTTCTTGTCGTTGGTGTCGACGACATGGTCCAGTTCGTCCCGGGTGAAGCGGAAGCCGTGGGCGGCGCATGCCGCGATCAGCCGGTCGATCTCGACCCAGCCGGCCTCGTCGAGGGTGAGGCCGATGCGCTCGGGCTGGTGGCGCAGATGCTTGGAGAGGTACTTCGACACCTTCACGGTGCGTCTGGGGTCCATGCCCTCAGCATGACGGGGGAGACGTGGATCACGCATTTTCTTTTGGGGCCGAGGTTTGATCCACAACCAACAGTGGTTATCCACAGGCGAGTTGGCGTTTCTGTGGACAACTGGCCGCCCCGCCCGGGTCTTTCGCCAAGGTCGCGCGACGAGGCGTGACTTGGGACAGGGCGGCCCAAGTCACCTCAGACCGGCGGCTGCACCCGGGCGAGCGCCCTCAACACCCCGGGCGCGAACCGCGACAGAGCGTGCGCACCGCGCGCCTCCGGTGTCACCGGGACCACGGCCTCGTTGCGGACCACGGCGCGCAGGATCGCGTCCGCGACCTTCTCCGGCGGGTAGTTGCGCAGTCCGTACGCGCGTGTGGCGCGCTTCTGGCGGCGCTTCTCCTCCGCCGCGTCGACGCCCACGAAGGTGGCCGTGGCGGTGATGCCGGTGTTCACCAGTCCGGGACAGATCGCCGTAACGCCGATGCCCTGACCGGCCAGTTCGGCGCGCAGGCAGGCGCTCAGCATCAGGACGGCCGCCTTGGACGTGCTGTAGGCGGGCAGCGCCCTGGACGGCTGAAAGGCGGCGGCGGACGCGGTGTTGACGATGTGACCGCCTTGACCGCGCTCGGCCATCCGCCTGCCGAAGAGCCGGCACCCGTGGATGACCCCCCACAGGTTGACGTCCAGCACCCGGCGCCAGTCCTCGGAGGTGGTGTCGAAGAACGAACCGGACAGCCCCACCCCGGCGTTGTTCACCAGCACGTCCAACACCCCGTACTCGGCGTGCACCTTGTCGGCGAGCTTCTCCATCTCCTGTTCGTCGGAGACGTCCACGGTCTCCGCCCAGGCCTCGGGGGCGCCGATGAGCCGTGACATGTCGGCGGTGCGGGCCGCGCTCTCCGTGTCCCGGTCGACGGCGATCACCCGTGCCCCGGCCTCGGCGAACGCGAACGCGGTGGCCCGCCCGATGCCACTGCCCGCGCCCGTCACCAGCACCAACTGCCCGCCGAAACGGTCGGCATGGCGCCCGGTGGCCCGCGGCGCGGGTTCCCCGGTGGCCTCGACGGACGTGACGAACTCCGTGATCCAGGAGGTGAGCCGGTCGGGACGCGTCCGCGGGATCCAGTGCTTCGCGGGAAGCGTGCGCCGGGTCAACCGCGGAGCCCACTGCTCCAGTTCGTCGTAGAGCCGCTCCGACAGGAACGCGTCGCCCAGGGGCGTGATGAGCTGCACGGGCACGTGCGCGTGCGCGTCGGGACGCGGACGTCGCAGCCGGGTCCGTACGTTGTCCCGGTACAGCCAGGCGCCGTTGGCCGCGTCCGACGGCAGCGACGAGGTCGGGTAGCCGTCGCCCGGCATGTGCTCGGTCCGGCGCAGGATCGCGGGCCAGCGCCTGCCGAGCGGGCCGCGCCAGGCGAGTTCGGGCAGGACGGGCGTGTGCAGCAGATACACGTACCAGGACTTGGCGCCCTGGCCGAGGAGTTGACCGACCCGACGTGGAGTGGGCCTGGTGAGGCGCCTGTTGATCCAGTGACCGAAGTGATCGAGGGACGGTCCGGACATCGAGGTGAAGGACGCGATCCGGCCCCTGGTGCGCTCCACGGTCACGAACTCCCAGGACTGCACCGAGCCCCAGTCGTGCCCCACCAGATGCACCGGCCGGTCCGGACTCACCGCGTCCACGACCGCCAGGAAGTCGTCCGTCAGCTTCTCCAGCGTGAACCCGCCCCGCAGCGGGCTCGGTGCGCTGGACCGCCCGTGGCCCCGGACGTCGTACAGCACCACGTGGAACCGGTCGGCGAGCCGGACCGCGACCTCGGACCAGACCTCCTTGCTGTCCGGATAGCCGTGCACCAGCACGACCACCGGCCGCCCGGGTTCCCCCAGCTCGGCCACGCACAGCTCTATCCCGTCCGTACCGCCGGTCCGCACCCACCGCTCGCGCGCGCCCTGGAGCACCGTCACTTCCCCGCCCTTCCTGCTGCCCAGCGCCGCACTCCCCCACGCTCGAATGCGCTCGCGCGGGGGGACCCCCATGGCAGATCGTCGTCCAGCCAGAAGGCGCTCTCCTCGGGATCCACGGAGTCGGTGACGACCAGGATCTCCTCGAACTTGGCGCCTGTGCCCCGGAACCCGAGATGGGGTTCCACCGCCCACAGCCCGGGCCGCGGCGGATGGTCGGAGAAACGGTACGGCGACCACAGCGGCGACCAGCCCTCGCGGTGCCCGTGCAGCGCGTCCGCCGCCAGCCCCTTCAGCGACTGCGTGCCGAACCCGAACAGACGCGGCGAGAACCGGCGCTCCCGCACCCGGTCCACCTTGTGGGCGATCACCCCGAAGGGGTACGCCCGGTGCCGGTTGGCATACCCCTGGCGGACCATGAGGCGGTCGACGTCCGCGTAGATCTCCCGCAGCGACCGCCGCTCCCGCACCTCGCGCAGGATCAGCTCCCGGTGCGCCTCCAGGTCGGCCGTCAGCCGCTCCTGCACCGGGTGGGCGCCGAGCGCGCCGGAGTAGCCGATGTCCGCCGTGAAGCCCTCCAGGACGGGGGCTATGTCCAGGATGAACGGCATCCCGGGCTCCAGCCGGCGGCCCGTGGGGAAGCACTGGAGCGGGATCCGGAAGCCCGCGAAGGCCGTGCGGTCCCCGAACCAGGCGAATGGCAGGTGGAACCAGTCGCGCACCCCCCGCTCGCGCAGCCACTCCCGCTGCATCCGCGCCGCGTCGCGCTCCGTGACCCCCGGTTCCAGCCGGGCCGCCACCGCCTCGGCGCACTCGTAGGCCAGGCGCTGCACCCGCCTGAATCCCCGCAGCTCGGCGGAGAGTTCGCCCGTCACTGCCGTCGTCATGCCACCTCGTCCCACCGGTCGTCCACCGGTCCCGCGCCGACTGCGGTACGTGTCCGTAACTTGACCACGCCTAATCTGGCGCTTGTTAGAGAAAGCGTCAATAGGGAGGTCGTGAGGCCCTCCCGTAACTCTCAAGAAGGGGGTCCCCCTACGGACCCGTACATCTGAGGTCTGAGGCGAAGACGGCTCTGAGGTCTGACGATGTCCGTGGCGCGCGTCACTACATTCGAAGCTGTGACTGTGATCGCGACCGAAAGCCTGAGCAAGCGGTTCCCCCGGGTGACCGCGCTCGACCGGCTGTCCGTGGACATCGGACCCGGTGTGACGGGACTGGTCGGAGCCAACGGCGCCGGCAAGTCCACGCTCATCAAGATCCTGCTGGGTCTCTCGCCCGCCACCGAGGGCCGCGCCGAGGTGCTCGGCCTCGACGTGGCCACCAAGGGCGCCGCCATCCGCGAGCGGGTCGGCTACATGCCGGAACACGACTGCCTGCCGCCCGACGTCTCGGCCACCGAGTTCGTCGTGCACATGGCCCGCATGTCCGGCCTGCCGCCCACCGCCGCGCGCGAGCGCACCGCGGACACCCTGCGCCATGTCGGGCTGTACGAGGAGCGCTACCGCCCCATAGGCGGCTACTCCACGGGCATGAAACAGCGGGTCAAGCTCGCCCAGGCCCTGGTGCACGACCCTCAGCTGGTCTTCCTCGACGAGCCGACCAACGGCCTCGACCCGGTCGGCCGCGACGAGATGCTCGGCCTCATCCGCCGCATCCACACCGACTTCGGCATCTCGGTCCTGGTCACCTCCCACCTCCTGGGCGAACTGGAGCGCACCTGCGACCACGTCGTGGTCGTCGACGGCGGCAAGCTCCTGCGCTCCAGTTCCACCACCGACTTCACCCAGACCACCACCACCCTGGCGATCGAGGTCACCGACACCGACGCCCACCCGGACGGCACCCGCGCGGTCCGCGAGGCACTCCACGCGCGCGGCGTGGAGATCGTGGAATCCGGCGCGGGCCTGCCCGGCGCCGGCCACATCCTGCTGCTGACCGCCCAGGGCGAGGAGACCTACGACCTCGTCCGCGACGTGGTCGCCGACCTCGGAATCGGCCTGGTCCGCATGGAACAGCGCCGGCACCACATCTCCGAGGTCTTCACCGACAGCGCGGACAGCCGGACGCCGGACGGCGACACGACCAGGAAGGAGGCCGTCGGCCATGGCGGTTGACCAGCCCGTCACCACCCCCGCGGGGGACCAGACCCGTATCCACAACATCGGCTACCGCAGCTACGACGGCCCCCGCCTCGGCCGCGCCTACGCCCGCCGCTCCCTGTACTCGCAGTCCCTGCGCGGCGCCTACGGCCTCGGCCGCTCGGTGAAGTCCAAGGTGCTGCCCATGCTGCTGTTCGTGGTGATGTGCGTGCCCGCGGCCATCATGGTCGCCGTCGCGGTGGCCACGAAGGCCAAGGAACTCCCCGTCGACTACACGCGCTACGCGATCATCATGCAGGCCGTCATCAGCCTGTACGTCGCCTCGCAGGCGCCCCAGTCCGTCTCCCGCGACCTGCGCTTCAAGACCGTCCCGCTGTACTTCTCCCGGCCCATCGAGACCGCGGACTACGTACGCGCCAAGTACGCGGCACTGGCCTCCGCGTTGTTCGTCCTCACCGCCGCCCCCCTCCTCGTGCTCTACGTCGGCGCGCTGCTGGCCAAGCTCGACTTCGCCGACCAGACCAAGGGATTCGCCCAAGGACTCGTCTCCGTGGCCCTGCTCTCCCTGCTCTTCGCCGGCATCGGCCTGGTCATCGCCTCGGTGACCCCCCGCCGCGGCTTCGGCATCGCGGCCGTCATCGCCGTCCTGACCATCTCCTACGGCGCCGTCTCCACCCTCCAGGCCATCGCCGACGCCCAGAACAGCACCGACGCCGTCCCCTGGATCGGACTGTTCTCGCCGGTCACCCTCATCGACGGCGTCCAGTCCGCCTTCCTCGGCGCCGACTCGGCCTACCCCGGCGCCATGGGCCCGAGCACCGGTGAGGGCGTCGTGTTCGTCCTCGTCGTCCTCGGCCTGATCGCCGCCAGCTACGGCCTCCTGATGCGCCGCTACCGGAAGGTGGGCCTGTGACCACGCTCCACATCGACCATGTCTCCCGCTGGTTCGGCAACGTGGTCGCCGTCAACGACATCACCATGACCATCGGCCCCGGAGTCACCGGCCTGCTCGGCCCCAACGGCGCCGGGAAGTCCACCCTGATCAACATGATGGGCGGCTTCCTCGCCCCCTCCACCGGCACCGTCACCCTCGACGGAGAGCAGGTCTGGCGCAACGAGGCCATCTACAAGCACATCGGCATCGTCCCCGAGCGCGAGGCGATGTACGACTTCCTCACCGGCCGCGAGTTCGTAGTCGCCAACGCCGAACTGCACGGCCTCGGTGACAAGGCCGCCCAGCGGGCACTGGCCACGGTGGAGATGGAGTACGCGCAGGACCGCAAGATCGCGACCTACTCCAAGGGCATGCGACAGCGCGTGAAGATGGCGAGCGCCCTCGTCCACGACCCCTCGCTGCTCCTGCTCGACGAGCCCTTCAACGGCATGGACCCGCGCCAGCGCATGCAGCTCATGGACCTGCTGCGGCGCATGGGCGACGAGGGCCGCACCGTGCTGTTCTCCTCCCACATCCTCGAGGAGGTCGAGCAGCTCGCCCGGCACATCGAGGTCGTCGTCGCCGGACGGCACGCGGCCAGCGGCGACTTCCGCAGGATCCGCCGCCTCATGACCGACCGCCCGCACCGCTATCTGGTGCGTTCCAGCGACGACCGCGCCCTCGCGGCCGCACTGATCGCCGACCCGTCGACCTCCGGCATCGAGGTGGACCTGGCCGAGGGCGCACTGCGCGTCCAGGCCGTCGACTTCGGCCGCTTCACCGCGCTGCTGCCGAAGGTCGCCAGGGACCACGGCATCCGGCTGCTGACGGTCTCGCCGTCCGACGAGTCCCTCGAGTCCGTGTTCTCGTACCTGGTCGCGGCGTAGGAGGCCGAAGATGTACGACCCCACAGTCGCCCGGCTCACCTACCGGGCCCTGCTCGGCCGCCGTCGGGCCCTCATCCTGGGCGCCCTGCCCCTGCTGCTGATCGTGATCTCCCTGGTCGTCAGAGCCCTGACCGGCCCCGACGACCAGACGGCCGCCGACCTGCTCGGCGGGCTCGGGCTGGCCACGATGGTGCCGATCATCGGCGTCATCGCCGGCACCGGCGCGATCGGCCCGGAGATCGACGACGGTTCCGTGGTGTACCTGCTGTCCAAGCCGATCAAGCGGCCGACGATCATCTTCACCAAGCTGATCGTGGCGATCGCGGTGACCATGGTGTTCTCGGCCCTGCCGACGCTGATCGCCGGGTTCATCCTCAACGGCAACGGCCAGCAGATCGCCGTGGCCTACACGGTCGCGGCCCTGGTCTCCTCCATCGCCTACGCCGCCCTCTTCCTGCTGCTGGGCACGGTGTCCCGGCACGCGGTGGTCTTCGGGCTCGTCTACGCCCTGGTCTGGGAGGCCCTGTTCGGGTCCCTGGTGCCGGGCGCGCGCACCCTCAGCGTCCAGCAGTGGTCGCTGGCCGTCGCCCACAAGGTGGCCGGCGGGGATCTGGTCACCTCCGACGTCGGACTGACGACGGCGACGGTGCTGCTGGTCGCGGTGACCGTCCTGGCCACCTGGTACGCGGGACAGAAGCTGCGGGCGCTGACGCTGGCGGGCGAGGAGTAGAAGGGGCGGGAGTGGGGCCTCCGTCGCTCTTGACGGGGGCTTCACCTCCTCCCGGGCACACTGGGCCGAAGGATTGCGGCCCATCAGGAGGGCAGGAGGCCGGGGATGGCAGACAGGACGTCACAGCGCGGCGGTCGCGAGGAATCGGGTGACGAGATCTGGGACGACCTCGTTCTGGACGAGGACTTCGTCCGGGCCGCCGAGACCTCCGAGCCGTCCGCCCGGGCCCGGATGCTCGCCGCACGCTGGCGGGCCGAGGAGCCCGAACCGCAGCCGTGGCGCTCCGACGAGCCGCCCGCCGGATGGTTCTTCAGCAAGGCCCGTCGCCGCAGGTGGCGCCGCCGGTAGCACACCTGTTTTATTCAGTGGCGCCCAACTCGTGCACCGGGCACAGTGGTTGTCGTCCACCACGAGCTGGGAGAGGAGCGGGGCGATGTCCATGCACGGCAGTACGTCCAGCTCCCGACAGGGCAGCCGGCGGCGGGCTTCGGAGTAGTTACCCCTCCAGGAAGCCCCGGTCGCACGGGGAGCTGCCCGGGGCGGCCGCTTCGAGCACGCGATGTCGCTCTCGCGTGGGCCGCCCACCCGGAGGATTGGCCGAGTGGCAAGGCACCGGTTTGCTAAACCGCGGTCGGGGGTCACACCCCGCGCACGTTCGATCCGTGCATCCTCCGCAAGACATTGAACGCAGGACGAGTGGACCCACCAGGGGCGCGGGGCTGTATCGATTTGCGGCTCCGCCGCGTGGGCGCGACCAGCCAAGACGGCGCCTCGCCCGCCCCCGACCTCAGCCCAGCAGACGCTCCACGACCACCGCGACCCCGTCCTCCTCGTTCGAGGACGTCATCTCGTCGGCCACAGCCTTGAGCTCCTCGTGGGCGTTGGCCATGGCCACCCCCCACGAGGCCCACGCGAACATGGGCACGTCGTTGGGCATGTCGCCGAAGGCGATGGTCTCGGCGGCCTTCACACCCAGCCGGCGGGCCGCCAGGGAGAGCCCCGTGGCCTTGGACAGCCCCAGAGGCAACAGCTCCACGATGCCCGCACCGGCCAGCGCGACGGTCACGAAGCCCCCCGCGGCCCGGCGGGCGGCATCCGCCAGCTCGTCGTCCGTGAGGGTCGGATGCTGTATGTAGATCTTGCTCAGCGGGGCCGCCCACAGGTCGGACGCGTCCGTGAACGGCGTCGACGGCAGCCTGCCGGTGACGGAGTAACCGGGCCCGACCAGCACATCGCCGTCCAGCCCGTCCCGGCTCGCCGCCAGATGGAGCGGGCCGACCTCCGCCTCGATCTTCGCGAGGGCCACCCCGGCGAGCCGGCGGTCCAGGGTCACCGAGGTCAGCAGACGGTGCGCGCCGGCGTCGTACACCTGCGCGCCCTGGCCGCAGACCGCGAGGCCCTCGTAGCCGAGGTCGTCGAGGATGTGCCGGGTCCAGGGGACCCCGCGGCCGGTGACGACGATGTGCGCCGCGCCTGCCGCGGTGGCGGCGGCGAGCGCGTCACGGGTGCGCCGTGAGACCGACTCGTCGGAGCGCAGGAGCGTTCCGTCGAGGTCGGTCGCGATCAACCGGTAGGGGAACCCCCCGGAGGCAGACGCGGTGCTCACTTGGCGGTCGGCTCCAGGACCTCTCGGCCGCCGAGGTAGGGGCGCAGCACCTCGGGCACCCGCACCGAACCGTCGGCCTGCTGGTGGTTCTCCAGGATGGCGACGATCGTGCGCGGGACGGCGCACAGGGTGCCGTTGAGCGTGGCCAGCGGGCGGACCTGCTTGCCCTCGCGGAGGCGGATCGACAGCCGGCGGGACTGGAACTCGGTGCAGTCCGAGGTCGAGGTCAGCTCGCGGTACTTGCCCTGGGTCGGGATCCACGCCTCGCAGTCGAACTTGCGGGCCGCAGAGGAGCCGAGGTCACCAGTGGCGACGTCGATCACCCGGAACGGCAGCTCCAGCGAGGTCAGCCACTGCTTCTCCCACTCCAGCAGACGCTGGTGCTCGGCCTCCGAGTCGTCCGGGTGGACGTAGGAGAACATCTCGACCTTGTCGAACTGGTGGACGCGGAAGATGCCCTTGGTGTCCTTGCCGTGCGAACCGGCCTCGCGGCGGAAGCAGGGCGAGAAACCGGCGTAGCGCAGCGGGAGGCGCTCGGCGTCGATGATCTCGTCCATGTGGTACGCGGCGAGCGGGACCTCGGAGGTGCCGACCAGATAGAGGTCGTCCTTGTCGAGGTGGTAGACGTCCTGGGCCGCCTGGCCGAGGAAGCCGGTGCCCGCCATCGACTGGGGGCGCACCAGCGCCGGGGTCAGCATCGGCGTGAAGCCGGCCGCCGTGGCCTGCGCGATCGCCGCGTTTACCAGGGCCAGCTCCAGCAGTGCGCCGACGCCGGTGAGGAAGTAGAAGCGGGAGCCGGAGACCTTCGCGCCGCGCTCGACGTCGATCGCGCCGAGGATCTGGCCGAGCTCCAGGTGGTCCTTGGGCTCGAAGCCCTCGGCGCCGAAGTCACGGATCGTGCCGTGCGTCTCGAGGGTGACGAAGTCCTCCTCGCCGCCGACGGGCACGTCGGGGTGGACGAGGTTGCCGAGCTTGAGCAGCAGCTCCTGGGTCTCGGCGTCGGCCGCGTCGCGCTCGGCGTCGGCGGTCTTGACGTCGGCGGCGAGCTGGCCCGCCTGCTTCAGCAGCTCGGCCTTCTCCTCGGCGGAGGCCTTGGGGATCAGCTTGCCGAGCGACTTCTGCTCGTTGCGCAGTTCGTCGAAGCGGACGCCGGACGACCTGCGCCGCTCGTCGGCAGACAGGAGAGCGTCGACGAGCGCGACGTCCTCTCCACGGGCGCGCTGGGACGCGCGCACACGGTCGGGGTCCTCACGGAGCAGGCGAAGGTCAATCACGCGGTCAAGGCTACCGGTGCCCGGTTGCGGCTCACGACTCACTATTCCGGACCGCACCGAACGTTCCGAAACGCGGCTTACGTTCCGTTGTGGGGGAATTGCCGAGCGTGTCAAGGAAAAGTGTCTCATTCCCTGGGACGGGGCAGGTGACGGGCGTCGCCTTGACTCGATTTCCTTGCGCGAGGGGGCACTTGGACGCCGAGTTGTCCACAGGGATCCACACCCCGAGTGAGTTATCCACAGGGTGTGCGAAAGATCTGTGGACATCGAAATGGATCATTCCGAGATGCCTCGACGACACGAGGAATTCCCGTTCCCGACGCCCTCCGCGCCCACTTTCGAGTGGAAATGGGTCGCCCCAAAGGATTGATCGAAGGAAACGGGTGGACGAAGGGTGATGTGCGCGGCTGTGGGCCCGCTTGGGCCCTCCGGGGCGATTTGTCGACTGGGTGGTGCTTCGTTGTCGACTTGTCCCCAGGTCGAGAAGCCCACCTGTGGATAACTTCTGTGGATAACGAAGACGTGGAGAGAGAAGCCGCCCCGCCCCGGTTCTAGAAGCGGCCGTCCTGGCAGCGCGCCACCCAGTCCGCCGACGCCACGAACTCCCGGTCGGAGGTCCCGGTCAGCGGAGCCGGTACGTCCGCCACGGTCGCGTCCGCCCGCGGGTACGAGCCGAGGAAGCGCACATCGCGGCAGATCCGCTTCAGCCCCATCAGCGCGTCCGCCACGCGGCGGTCGGTGATGTGGCCCTCGGCGTCGATGCAGAAGCAGTAGTTGCCGATGCCGGCGCCCGTCGGCCGGGACTGCAGCACCATGAGGTTGACACCGCGGGTGGCGAACTCGCCGAGTAGATCGCGCAGCCCGCCGGGGTGGTCGTCGCGCTGCCACAGCACGATCGACGTCTTGTCCGCGCCCGTCGGCGCCGCGGGCCGGGCGGGCCGGCCGACGAGCACGAACCGGGTCTGGGCGTTCTCGGCGTCATGGATCCCGGTCTCCAGGGCGGTGAGACCGTACCGGGCGGCCGCGAACTCGCCCGCGAAGGCGGCGTCGTAGCGGCCCTCCTGGACCAGCCGGGCGGCGTCCGCGTTCGAGGCGGCCGACTCCCAGACGGCGTCGGGCAGGTTCGCCTTGAGCCAGTTGCGCACCTGCGGCTGGGCCGCCGGATGCGCGGAGACCGTCTTGATGTCCGACAGCGTGGTGCCGGGCCGCACCAGCAGCGCGAAGGTGATCGACAGCAGCACCTCGCGGTAGATCATCAGCGGTTCGCCCGCGACCAGCTCGTCCAGCGTGGTGGTGATCCCGCCCTCGACGGAGTTCTCGATCGGCACGAACGCGGCCTCGGCCTCGCCGCCGCGCACCGCGTCGAGCGCGGACTGCACCGACACGTACGGGATCAGCTGCCGGGTGGCGGTCTCCGGAAGCGTGCGCAGGGCGACCTCCGTGAAGGTGCCCTCAGGGCCGAGATACGCATAGCTCGCTGGCATGACCTCACCCTAATGGCCCTTGCGGAACCACGGGCCGCCGTCTCACGAGCACCCCTCCCACGAATGAATCCGCGTAACCCCGGGCGCACCCGTTGGACCAGACCGGAGAACCGGCCCGCCACACGAGCCCCACCTCACCCTTCCAGCAACGCCTGCCCCACATATCCCCCCTCCGCCGCCCCGCCGGGCACCGCGAAGAGGCCGCTGGACTCATGGCGGATGTACTTCGACAGGGCGTCCCCGCGGTCCAGCTTGCGCTGCACGGTGACGAACCCGCGCAGCGGGTCCGCCTGCCAGCACACGAACAGCAGGCCCGCGTCGGGGGTGCCGTCCGCGTCGATGCCGTCGTGGAAGGAGAAGGGCCGCCGCAGCATGGCCGCGCCGCCGTTCTGGTCGGGCCGGGTGATCCGGGCGTGCGCGTTGAGCGGGACGACCAGATCGCCGTTCGCGTCGGTCTTCTCCAGGTCCATCGCGGTCGTCTCGCCGCCCCCGGTCAGCGGCGCCCCGTCGGACTTGCGCCGCCCGATGACCTGCTCCTGCGCCTTGAGCGACAGGTTCTCCCAGTCGTCGAGGAGCATGCGGATACGGCGTACGACGGCATAGGAGCCGTTCGCCATCCAGGCGGGGTCCTTGGTGCTCTTCGCCGGGACGAAGATGCGCTCGTCGAAGTCGGACTCGGTCGGCTTGGGATTGCGGGTGCCGTCCATCTGGCCCATCAGATTGCGGGCCGTCATGGGGTGGGCGGTGGCGCCCGGGGTGCGGTTGAAGCCGTTCATCTGCCAGCGGACCTTCGCCGCGCTGCCCGCGTCCTTCTGGATCGCGCGCAGGGCGTGGAAGGCGACCAGGGCGTCGTCCGCACCGATCTGCACCCACAGATCGCCGTTGCTGCGGGTCCTGTCGAGGTGGTCGGAGGAGAAGTCAGGCAGCGGGTCCAGGGCGACCGGGCGCTGCTTGTCCAGACCGGTGCGCGCGAAGAAGCTGTTGCCGAAGCCGAAGGTGATCGTCAGCGAGGACGGCCCCGCGTCCCGGGCGATGTCCGTGTCGTCGTTCGGGGCCGCCTCGCCCGCCATCAGCAGACGTGCCGTCTGCGACCAGCGGCGCAGCAGCGCGGCGGCCTCCTTGCGGCCCGCACCGGCCGCCAGGTCGAAGGCCACCAGATGCCCGCGTGCCTGGAGGCTCTGGGTGATGCCGGGCTGGTGTTTCACGTGAAACGGCGCCTGCCCCGCGCCGATCGAGGACAGCGGGGCCGCTTGCGCCGGCGCCGCCGCATAGCCCGCGGCGGCGCCTGCCGCACCGAGCACCAGCCCGGTGGCACCGGCGGTGCCGAGCAGCCGGCGTCGGGTCAGCCGTGGCGCCCCCTCCTCGGAGGAGGGGGTCTCCGGCTCATGGACTTCGGTGGTGGACTGGTCAGGCATGGTGCGGTTCAGCCGATCTGCGCGTTCTTGGAGACGGTCACCTGGTCGATGTCGGAGGTCCGCACGGTCACGGAGATCTTCCATTCGCCGGCCATGGGGATCTGCACCCCGTTCGCCGCCCAGTGGCCGGTGGTGATGTGGTCGGGGGCGACGGACAGCGGCCCGATGTTCTTGGCTTCGAGGGTGAAGGCGACCTTGACCTCGGGGACGTCGAAACCGCGGCCGTTGGGCCGGGTCACATAGACGTGCATCTCATTGGCGCCGGCCCGGGCGGGGTCGATGTCCACGCTGACGACGCCCTTGCCGTCGGTGCCGCCGGTGTCGAAGGACATGTCCAGCGTCAGGGCGCCCGAGGTGGAGTCCGACGAGGAGGACGACGAGGAGGCGCTGGACGACGCGGTGGCCTTGGCGGCCTCCAGCTCCGTACGGCCGGGCTCGGTCGAGGTCAGCGCGGTGGTGACGGCGAGCAGCACGACGGCGACACCGGCCTCGGCGAGCACCGAGCGGCGCAGCCCGAAGCGGTGGGGGTCGCCGTCCCGCAGCCGCTTCTCCCGCGCGGTGTCCACGGCGGCCTGCTGCCGGGCGAGCTGCGCGGCACGTTCCGAGTCCTCCGCCCCCTTGGAGCCACCGGCTCCCGCCGGACTGGTCACATGCTCCTTGGCAGGCTGCTTCGCGTCGGCCTTCTCGGCTTCTGCGGCTTCTGCGGCAGCCACGGTGGCGACGGCCGTGTCCCCCAGCCGGGCCGTCCACCGCCGGGAGATCCAGGCGATGCCGACGAGCACGGTGACCAGGCAGATCTTCACCAGGAGCAGCTGGCCGTAGCGGGTCTCGGTGAAGGCCGACCAGGAGCCGAGCTGGCGCCAGGACTGGTAGACGCCGGTCGCGACCAGGGCGATGACGCTACCGAAGGCGACCTGGGAGAAGCGGTGGACGGCCCCGGCCTCGACGGGCCGGTCCGCGGGCGCCCGGTAGAGGGCGACGAGCAGCGCGGCGAGCCCGCCCAGCCAGGCGGCGACCGCCAGCAGGTGCAGGATGTCGACCGGCATCGCGATGCCCGGCTGCAGCCCGGTCGAGGCGTGCTCGGCCATGGCCCAGCTCGCGGCGAGCCCTGCGGCCACCACGGTCCCGCCGACCGCGAGCCCGAAGGTGAGGTCCCGCTTCTCCTCGTCCTCGCTTGAATCAGGCTCTCGGCGCGAAGCGCCGTCGTTCAGGGTGGTGGTGGGAGACGGGTGGGCGTACGCGCCGAACAGGACGGCGATGAACAGCGCCGCCGCGGCGAGCAGCAGCAGCCGGGAGACGAGGGCCGCGCCCGTCTTGGTCTGCAGGACCTGACCGAGCAGCTCCAGGTCGAAGATGTCGCCGACCTTCCCGGAGCTGGTGTAGGAGCCGCGCAGGAGCAGCAGGAACAGCGTGGCCGCGGTCATCGCGAGCCAGCCGGAGACCACCAGCCGCTGCACCGCCCGTACCCCGGTGCCGCGCTGCCAGCAGGACAGCACGAAGGCGGCGCCGCCGACCATCACGATGAACCCGGCGTACGACACGTACCGCCCGAAGCCGTAGAGCCCGCCGACGACCCCGCCGCCGGCCGCCTGGTCCGAGACCGAGACGCTGGTCTTGGAGGGGGAGCCGATGGAGAAGGTGTAGGCGCCGGCGACGGGATGGCTGTCGGCGGACACCACCTGGTAGGTCACGGTGTACGTGCCGTCGGGCAGCCCCGAGTGGAGCTGCACGGCGTACGAGGTGCCGCTGACGTTGGACGGCTTGCCCTTGTCGACCTCGGCGCCCTTGGGGTCGAGGACGTGCAGCGAGTCGTCGTTCAGGGAGACGGTCTCGGAGAAGGTCAGCGTCACCTGGGTGGGTGCCTTGTCGACCACCACCCCCTGTGCGGGGTCGCTGCCCGTCAGCGCGGCATGCGCGGCGGCCGGTCCGGCGCCGGCGAGAAGCGCGCCGGTGACCGCCAGGAACAGCAGCACGATCATCCGCACGCGGGGGGCGATGGTCTGCCTCACGGTGGTCCTTCCCTCAGTGGCCGGTCTTGGGGCTGTACACGGCCGACTCCACCGGGATCTCGACCTTCAGCGGACCGGACTCGGCGAAGTGCAGTTCGACGTCGACCGTCTCGCCCTGCACCGGCTTGCGCTTCAGCTTCTCGAACATCAGATGGTTTCCCCCGCTCTTGAACACGAGTTGACCGTGCGCGGGCACCGCCAGCGAGGTGACCTCCTCCATCGAGGACCCGACGGTCTCGTGGAGGGTGACGCTGCCGGCGACGGCACTGGTGACGGAGGTCAGTTCGTCCTTGGCGCCGCCCTTGTTGACGACGGTGAGGAAACCGGCGGCCATGGTGTCGGAGACGGGCTGCGGTATGTAGGGGGACTCGACGGACAGTTCGGCCTTGCCGTCGGAGCCGCAGCCCGCCAGCAGGAACGCCCCGGCGATCACCACCGCGGTGGCCGACGCGGGATGCCTCACGGGTTCTGCCCCTTCATGATCTTGGGCAGGTCCTTGGTGTAGTCGTCGACGGTGGCGTCCTCGCCGTACAGCAGATAGCCGCCGTCCGTCTTCGGGGAGAAGGCGATGACCTGGGTGCCGTGGGTGGACACCATCTTGCCGTTCTTGTCCTTGTGCGGCGGCTCGACGGAGATGCCGACGGTGCGTGCGGCCGCCTGGATGGTGGCGAACTTGCCGGTGAGGCCCACGACCTGCGGGTCGATGCCCTTGAGCCACTTGCCGAGCGCGGCCGGGGTGTCCCGGTCCGGGTCGGTGGTGACGAACACCACGCGCAGCTCGTCCTGGTCGGCCTGGGACAGCTGCTTTTTGGCGACGGCGATGTTGCTCATCGTCAGCGGGCAGACGTCCGGGCAGTTGGTGTAGCCGAAGTAGATCAGCGTGGGGTGGCCCTTGGTCTCCTTGCGGAGGTCGTACGACTTGCCCCCGGTGTCGGTGAGGACCAGGTCCGGCTTGGTGAAGGGCTGGTCGAGCACGGTCGCGGCCTGCTGCTTGCCGTTCTCCTCGGAGACCGCGGCGACGGAGGTGTCGGCGCTGTCGCCGCTGCCGCAGGCGGAGAGGGTGAGGGTGGCGGCGGCGAGCAGCGCGGCCGCGGCGAACGTCTTCTTGCGCATAGAGAAATGTCCCAGATGTGTGAACTCCGGTACGCACCGGGGCCGTGCGTCCGTGCGGTTGCACGGGCCCCGGCGCGTACGGCGGTACGACGGTACGGGTACTGCGGTGGAGCGGGGTCGGTCAGGCGTCGGACGTCGTACGGCGGCGGCCGGCGAGCACGCCGTACGCCACCCCGGCGGCGCCGACGACGATGCCGACCACGCCGAGGACCCGGGCGGTGGTGTCGCTGCCGCCGGAGGAGTCGGCGGCCTCGGTGGCGGCGGAGGCGGCCTTGGCGTCGTCGGAGGACTCGGCGGACTCGTCGGAGGCGTCCTCGGCGGTGGCCGCGCCCCCGTGGTGGTCCTCGGTGGCGGCGGACAGGGCGAGCACGGGCGCCGGGTTCTCCGGCTCCTCCGCGCCGTCCTCCTGCACCTCGATCCAGCGCACGACCTCGCCGCCCGAGTAGGTCTGGATCGCCTTGAAGACCAGCTCGTCCGTGTCCTCGGGCAGGGCGCCCATGGAGACCGGGAACCGCTGGATGTAGCCGGGCTCGATGCCCTTGCCGTCGGCGGTCCAGGTGACCTTGGAGACCGCCTCGTTGATCTTCTGGCCGTGCACCTCGAGCGGCTTGGCCAGCTTGGTCTTGGTGACGGTGGCCTTCCAGCCGGCGATCTTCTCCGGCATCACCGAGGCCAGCGGGTGGTCGGTCGGGAAGCTCACCTCGAGCTTGGTGGTCGAGGCGTCGTCGCGCTCGTTGGGGACGCGGAAGTTGACCAGGGCGTAGCCGCCCTTGGCGGCCGTGCCGTCCGGCTGCACGCTGACGTGCGCGAACGCGGGCGAGGACAGCAGGAGGACGGCGGAACCGGCGACGGCAGCGGCGGCGGCGATACGAGAGGCCTGCATGGCGAGGAGCACTCCACTGTGAGTGAGGTCCGATGGTGGGAGGCGTACGCGACGGGCCGGCCGGAACCGGCGGGAAGCCGGACCGCAAAGGCGGCAAACGCGCACGCACGCGTGCCGCACGACAGCGGCCACCCTCCATGGAGCGTCGGAGTGCTGGTCGTGTCGCGTCAGGCAGCGAGGACGAGGACGGACCCGGTCGGCGGGCCGCGTCTGATCACCGTGTGCTGGAGTGCGGTGGTGCGGGGCCGCGGGGGCGGGAGAAGGGCGGTGCGCGGGAGGCGCGGGCCCGTGCCCGGTGCGGCCGGCAGCCCCGCGAGCAGGGCGCGCACCAGCGCGAGCGCCCCGCGCAGGGACCGTACCAGCGCCCCCTCGGCGACTCCGTGCGCCGACAGCTCGATCAGCCGCCGCACGGCCGAGTCGCCGCGCCGCAGCAGCCAGCCCGCGGCGAGGGCCGCGAGGAGATGGGCGAGCACCATGGGCAGCGACGGCAGCAGGGACATGCCCGAGCCTGCCGCCGTGGACAGGGCGTCCGCGGGGTGGGCCATGGACCCCATCCCGCTCATGCCGGCCATGTCCGTGCCGTCGGTGGCGTCGTAGAGCCGCGCGTCGACGAGGATCTTCTGGGCCTGGGCCGGGCTGATCGCCGCCGCCGTCGCCCCGCACACCAGCCGGGCCGCCCGCGCGACGAGCGCGGCGTCGGACGCCGACAGCGCGCCGGTGGTCGTGGCGGCGGTGTGCTGCCCCAGCCCGAACAGGGTGTGCAGCACGGTCTGTCCGACCGCGAGCAGCGCCACCACGCCCGGCAGCGAGCGCTCGCGCCCGGCGAGCGGCACCACGACGGCGAGGGCGCCCAGGAAACCCGCGCCGAGCGTCCACAGCGGAACCGTGGCGCAGGAGGCCATGGTGTGCCCGGCCGCGGCCAGCACGACACAGACCGCGGTGAACACCGCGGCCCGCAGCAGGCGGACCTCGTGGGGGACAGTCATGGCGGCCTCATCATCGCACTGGGCTTACGACCGCCATACGGCAGGTCTGCAAGATGAGGTACGGCTCCCTGTGATCCGGAAGATCACCTTCTGGGGGACTGGTACGACTGGTGCCTCCTGCGTCCCACATACACCGATTCCTGTCATCCGTGCATCCCCCATATGGGCGGCATCACGCGGAATTCGCGCTTACATACGCGCCCGGGCGGCAATACGTATCGGTATGTCGAGCCGCGGCCAGGAGGCTGGAGCATGAGCATCTGGTGGTCACTCCATCTGCGGCGCGAAGCCGCGAGCGTTCCGCTCGCCCGCCGTCTGCTGCTCGGCACGATGGAGACGGCGGGAGTCGATCCCGACGTGAGCTATGACCTCTCGGTCGCGCTGAGCGAGGCCTGCGCCAACGCCGTCGAGCACGGCGGCGAGTACGCGCGCGGCGGCCCTTCGGAGGCGTACCGCGTCACCGCGTATCTGGACGGCGAGAAGTGCCGGATCGAGGTGGCCGACTCCGGCCCCGGCTTCACCGGCGACCGCCCCGCACCCGCGCCGGCGCGCATGAGCGCGGACGCGGAAGAGGGCAGGGGCCTCTTCCTCATCCAGGAGCTCGCCGACCACGTCCACATCGGCAACACCCCGGGGCGCGGCGGAGCGGTGGTCAGCTTCGACAAGATCCTGAAGTGGCGCAAGGACGCCCCGCTGATGGCCGTATGACGCCCCCTCAGGCCCCCTGGGCGGCATGCGGCTTAAGGTTCCTCAGCACTCACAGGTTCCTCTCAGCGTTCTTCCAGCCCGCTGATGGACTGCGTTCCTAATTTCCTGGTCATGACGGGAAACCACAAAGACACCAGCATCACCCGGCGCCGCGCTCTCGTGGTGACGGGTGGCACGGTCGCGGCCGGCGGACTCGCCGTCGCGGGCTACCAGTCGGCGTTCGCCGACACCACCACGGACACCGAGGCGACCGCGGACGCCACCTCGACCAGCAGTGAGTGCATGACGCTGATGAGCAGCGTCACGGAAGGGCCCTACTACCTCGACGGTGCCTTGGTGCGCAAGGACATCACCGAGGGCAAGAGCGGCGTACCGCTGACCCTGCGGCTCACGGTCGTCGACGCCACCGACGGCTGCACCCCGGTCAAGGGCGCCGCGGTCGAGATCTGGCACTGCGACGCCTGGGGCTACTACTCCGGCTACACCACCGCCAACCCCGGCGGCTCGGCCCCCGCCGAGAGCGAGGACGGCTCCACCGCCGACGACAGCACCTACCTGCGCGGTTACCAGATCGCCAACGCCAACGGGGTCGTCAAGTTCGAGACGATCTTCCCCGGCTGGTACACCCCCCGCACCTGCCACATCCACGTCAAGGTGCACACCGGCGGCGAGAAGGAGGACGGCACCTACGAGGGCGGCAAGGTCAACTACACCGGCCAGTTCTTCTTCGACGACACGATCGCCGAGGAGATCTTCACCCTCGAGCCGTACTCGAAGCACTCCGGCAGCTACACCACCCTCGACAACGACATGGTGTACGACGGCGGCGGCGCCTCCAGCGGCCTGCTGACCCTGAAGGCCGTCCACAAGAAGGACCCCTCCAAGGGCTACAAGGGCTTCCTGACGCTCGGCATCGACCCGGACGCCGAGAGCACCGGCGCCGGCAGCGGCAGCGGCGGGGGTGGCGGCACCCCGCCGAGCGACGCCCCGACCGGCACCCCGCCGAGCGACGCGCCCACCGACTCCGCCACCACGTCCTCGTAAGGCGGGGTCATGACCAGCCGTGAGGACGACGTGCTCGCGCAGGCCGCCGTGGCCGCGCTGACCGGTCAGCTGGCCCTCGCCCCCAAGCCGGGCCTGCCCGACCCCCGTGACCTGGACGCCCGTGTCACCCGCAGGGACCACTGCGGGCTGCGCTGGTCGGCCAAGGCGCTCGCACCAGGCCTTGCGGCGATGGCCGCCGCCGCCCGCCGCACCGGCGAACCCACCCCCCGGCTCCGCGCGGAGCTCGGCGCCATCGGCCGCTGCACCGAACACTCGGTGGGCCTGGCCGGCGGCGGACACCGGGGAGCTCTGTGGACGCTGGGACTGCTGGTCGCCGCGGCCGCTCTCCACCCCCGCGCGCGGGGTGCCGAGGTCGCCCAGGCCGCCAAGCGGATCGCCGCGCACCCCGACCGGGGCGCACCACGGCGGCCGTCACGCGGTTCGACGGTCTCGGCGAAGTACGGCGCGGCAGGCGCCCGGGGCGAGGCACGCGCCGGGTTTCCTCATGTACGGCGGGCACTGGACGCCCTGGCCAAGGCACGCTCCGCCGGCGCGGGCGAGGCCGAGGCACAGCTGGACGCCCTGCTCACCGTGATGTCCACCCTCCAGGACTCCGAACTCCTGTACACGGCCGGCCCCCTGGGCCTGCGCCACGTCCAGGCGGGCGCCCGCGGAGTCCTGGAGGCGGGCGGCACCCACACGGACGAGGGCCGAGAGGCCCTGACGTCTTTTGACGCAGATCTCCACGAACGGGCCTGGAGCCCAAGGGGCAGCGCAGGCCTGCTCGCAGGGGCCCTTTTCGTGGACTCCTTGCCCGACATCAGAGCAACCCCCTAGGGGCGCGCGCAGCGCGCTTCCAGGGGCGCGGGCCTGTATCGATATGCGGCTCCGCCGCGGGGCGCGACAAGCCCCCACGCACCCGCAGACCGCGACGACGGCCGGGCACCCCTCCGGTACCCGGCCATCAATTCCCCGTCAGCCCTTCAGCGACGCCATCCAGCTCTCCACCTCACCGGACCGCCGCGGCAACCCCTCCGACAGATTCCGCTGACCGGACTCCGTCACCAGGATGTCGTCCTCGATCCGCACCCCGATCCCCCGGTACTCCTCCGGCACGGTCAGATCGTCGGCCTGGAAGTACAGCCCGGGCTCGACGGTCAGCACCATCCCCGGCTCCAGCGTCCCGTCGACGTACGACTCCACACGCGCGGCGGCGCAGTCGTGGACGTCCATGCCGAGCATGTGCCCGGTGCCGTGCAGCGTCCACCGGCGCTGCAGCCCCAGCTCCAGCACCCGCTCCACCGGCCCCTCGACCAGCCCCCACTCGACGAGCCGCTCCGCGAGCACCCGCTGCGCCGCGTCGTGGAAGTCGCGGTACTTCGCCCCCGGCACGACCGCCGCGATACCGGCCTCCTGGGCCTCGTACACGGCGTCGTAGATCTTCTTCTGGATCTCGGTGAACCGGCCGTTGACCGGCAGCGTGCGCGTGACGTCCGCGGTGTAGTACGTGTGCGTCTCGACGCCCGCGTCCAGCAGGAGCAGGTCACCCGAGCGCACGGGTCCGTCGTTGCGCACCCAGTGCAGCGTGCAGGCGTGTGACCCGGCCGCGGCGATCGTGCCGTAGCCGACGTCGTTGCCCTCGACGCGCGCGCGGAGGAAGAACGTTCCCTCGATGTACCGCTCGCTGGTCGCCTCGGCCTTGTCCAGGACCCGTACGACGTCCTCGAAGCCGCGGACCGTCGAGTCGACGGCCTTCTGCAGCTCGCCGATCTCGAACGCGTCCTTGACCAGCCGCGCCTCGGAGAGGAAGACCCGCAGCTCCTCGTCGCGCTCGCCGGTGACCTTGTCGGTCAGGGCGGCCTCGATGCCGGCGTCGTACCCGCGGACGACCCGCACCGGGCCGGTGGCCTCGCGCAGGCCGCCGGCGAGCTCGCGCACATCGGCGGCGGGGATGCCGTACAGCCGCTCCGCCTCGCTCAGCGAATGCCGGCGGCCGACCCACAGCTCGCCCTGGCCGGAGAGCCAGAACTCGCCGTTCTCGCGGTCGGAGCGCGGCAGGAGGTGGATCGTCGCCTCGTGGCCCTCGCCCTTGGGCTCCAGGACCAGGACGCCGTCCTCCGTCTGGTTGCCGGTGAGGTACGCGTACTCGACGGAGGCGCGGAACGGGTAGTCCGTGTCGTTGGACCGCGTCTTCAGACCGCCCGCGGGGATCACCAGGCGCTCGCCCGGGAAGCGTGCGGAGAGCGCGGCCCGCCGGGCGGCGGTCTCGGCGGCCTGCGCGATCGGCTCCAGGTCACGCAGCTCCGTGTCGGCCCAGCCGGACTTCATGTTCTCGGCGAGCTCGTCGGACACGCCCGGGTACAGGCCGTTCTTGCGCTGCTTGACGGGCTCCTCTTCGGCAGTCTCCGGGGTCTCCGCGAGTTCCTCTGCCACGGTCATCCTCCTCGATACGGCACTGGGCCCCGTCCATCGTACGGTCGGACGTAAGGGGACCCGTAGGGGAGAGACCTCATACGGCCGCTACTCGAAGCGCGCCGCCAGCAGCACCACGTCCTCCTCGCTGTCCTGCTCGGCCGCCCCGTCCGGCAGCACCGTGCGCAGCACGTGGTCGGCGATCGCGCCTGGGTCGCCGCGCAGGGCCTTCGGCACTCCGCAGGCGGCCGCGTGCAGCCGGGCGAAGGCGCGGTCGACGGGGTCGCCGGTGCGGTGCAGCAGCCCGTCGGTGTAGAGCAGAACCGTCTCGCCGGGCTCCGGATCCAGCTCGACGCTCGGCGCCTCCCAGCAGGTCAGCATGCCCAGCGGCGCGGAGACGGAGGTCTCCACGAACTCGGTGCGCCGTTCGCCCATCAGCAGCGGCGGGCAGTGTCCGGCCCCGGCCATGGTGATCTTGCGCAGGGAGGGTTCGCAGTACGCGAACAGGGCGGTCGCGGAGCGGGCGGGCTCGGTGAGGCGCAGCAGCAGCTCCAGGTCGGACAGGACGGCGACCGGGTCCTCGCCCTCCATCACGGCGTACGCCCGCAGGGAGGCGCGCAGCCGGCCCATGGCGGCGATCGCGCTCGGCCCGGAGCCGGTGACCGACCCGACGGCGAGGCCGAGGGCCGCGTCCGGCAGCGGCAGCGCGTCGTACCAGTCGCCGCCGCCGCGCGGGCCGCTGCTGCGGCGGGCCGCGAGCTGGACGCCGGGCACCCTCGGCAGCCGGGACGGCAGCAGTTCCTCGGCCATGGTGGCCATGGACGCGCGCGTGCGCTCGACCTCGACGAGGCGGGCGAGGTGCTCGGCGGCGGTGCGGACGTACAGACCGATCAGATGGCGCTGGCGCTCGCCCGGCTCGGCGGGCTCGTCGTACAGCCAGACGGCGGCGCCGACGCGGCCCTCGGGGCCCTCGGCGACCAGGGGCAGGGCGTAGCTGGCGGCGTAGCCGAGGCGGGCGGCCACCTCGCGGTGGCGGGGGTCGAGGCCGTCCTCGGCGAACAGGTCGGGTTCGGCGATCTCGCCCTCGCCGCCGGGCAGGCCGTCGAGGATCCGGCCGTAGGAGAGGGCGCTGCGCGGCACGGTCTCGATGTGGCCGAGGTCGGCGCGGCCGAGTCCGAGGCCGATGGTGGTGTCGGGGCCGAGGCCGTTGGCCGGTTCCAGGACGACGAGACCGCGCCGGGCGCCCACGAGGGCGGCTCCGGCGCGCAGCAGTTCGGTCAGGGCCTCGTCGAGTGCGTCCGTGCGGGCCAGACGCTCGGTCAGTTCGTGCAGGGTCGTGAGGTCCGAGACCCAGCCGGCGAGCCGGTCCGTGAGCAGGGCGCCCGGGTCGGAGGGGGCCGCGGCGGCCGGTGCGGCGTCCGGGGAGGCGGGCGCGGGCGCGACAGTGTGTGCTGGCGAGGGAACCGTTGAATCGATTCCAGCCACTTTCGGAGCGTGAGGGGCGTTCATGGCGTCCGGCTCTCGGACCGGAGCGTATTGCTCAAAAGCATCGCAAACCCCCATGTCAATCTGCGCCGCTAGCAGTGTCTCCACATGTACACGCACTCGTAAGGGGATGTCCAGCATTGTCCTGCTGGGATTAGTGGTGTCCATGAGGCCTTTGGGGGGAATCGGACATGGCTCTTCCGACCCCCTTGTCGAATAACAAAAATGGCTTAAAACTGACTCGGGTTACGGTTGTTTGCGGTCGACTGGCCTTGCTCCACGGAGCGTCACAACGGTCGTGATGGGTACGTACTCGGTAAGGACCAGGGGTCGTCGGGAGCCACCCGGAACCTGGTGACCGAACCGGGCGTCATAGCCACCGACGACCGTGCCCCATCCTCCCGTGGCGGAGGCCGAGAGAAATACGGCGAGCGGCAAAACGCCAGACTTCGCCACCCCACGCCACGCCCAGCGTTTTGATGGACGCAAGTCGGCGGAGCGGCCGCGGAAGCGGCCGGAGCTCGGCCCCCAGGGGTTCCCCTTGTCGAGGACAGGGGTGTGATGCGCCAACAGGTACGCCCAGTGAACTGATCGACACATGGTGTGATGTGGCCCACGGTGTTGCCAGCGGTGCAACGGAAAGGAACGAGCGCTCATGCGCGAGATCCTCGGAAGGCGACGCAGGCTCCTGTCCCAGTCCAGCGACAAGGGGCCTGAGGTGATCGACTCGGCCCTGACCTTCGCGACGGAATGGCAGTGGCCCGTCCTCCCCGGCGTGACAGCGGACCAGCGCAGCACCTCGCGGTGCGGCTGTCCCGACCCCGAATGCGTGCTGCCCGGCGCGCATCCCTTCGACCCCGGCCTGCTCGCGGCCACCACCGACGCCCGCATGGTGCGCTGGTGGTGGACCAACCGGCCGGCCGCGCCGATCATCCTCGCGACCGGCGGGCAGGCGCCCTGCGCGGTCAGCCTTCCCGCGCTCGCCGCGTCCCGCGCGCTCGTGGCGCTGGACCGGCAGGGCATGCGGCTCGGCCCGGTGGTCGCCTCGCCCACCCGGTGGGCGATCCTCGTCCGCCCCTACTCCATGGAGCAGCTGGGCGAACTCCTGTACGCCAAGGACTTCGTCCCCGGCTCCCTGCGCTTCCACAGCGAGGGCGGCTATCTCGCCCTGCCGCCCTCCGAGACCGGCCGCGGCGACATCCGCTGGGAACGCGCCCCGCTGCCCGGCTCGGCCTCCCCCTGGGTGCCCGACGTCGAAGCCGTGGTGGACGCCGTCGTCGACGCCCTCACTCGTACGGGTGTGAGCGCGCCCGAGATGTAGGGGTGTCGGGCGCGCGCCGACCGGGGAGGTCCGGGTTCGCCCCCTATCTTCCCCTTATGAACCTTCGTCTCCTCGCCCTCGGCGGAGCCGTGGCCTGCGCGCTCGCCCTGCCCCTGGCCATGGCTTCCGCGGGGCAGGTCGGAGACGAAGGGCGTGCGCAAGGGCATCCGGAAGGGCGCTCGGCGATGGGCTTCCTGACCTCGCCCCAAGGGCGTACGGACCCGAAGGCGCCCGCCGCCCGCGCCGGCGCACTGCCCTCCCCGTCCGCTGCCGCCGCCCCGCTGCTGCTCGGCCTCGGCCTCGCCACCGCCGCCCGCTGCGGTCCCGGACTGACCTCGCCCGAGGGCGTCGAGGCGCAGACCTGTGTGCTGACCCAGGGCGAGGACACCTGGGCGCGCACCTACTACCGCAACGCCACCGGACGCGCCCTGGACGCCGTCCTGAGCCTCATGGGGCCCGCGGGGCGCACCGTACAGATGCGCTGCGCCGTGGCCGCCGAGGACGAGCCGGAGACCTGTGAGACGCCCCGTGAACGGACGCGGGGGACCCTGGACGCGTACACCGCCGTCGCCGAGTTCTCGGCGTTCGCGGGGGAGGCCGGCGAAGGGCCGCTGCTGCTGCGGTCGGGCAGCAACTCCACTGGCACTGACGGCAGTTGACGGACGAGCCGGTTCTGCCCAGGTCGGCCGGGCATGGAAAGACCCGGTTGCTGGCGACGGGGGATGCACCAGCAACCGGGCTATTGGAACGGTAACAAGAGATCGGCTCCAAGCAAATTCGATCTCTTGTTTTCATCGGGCTTTCGGACACCCGCTCATCGGCGATTTCTGGCGCCGACTCACCTTGCGCGTACGGGAGTTGTGAGCGGAGTCACGCCTTCCGCCCGCTCGGACCCGGCTGACCGACCAGTCAGCCGGAGCCTGTTCGGCGGCCGTGCCTCAGCTGAGCGTCACCTGGCGGTTGGTGAGCCCGCCGCGCGCCCGGCGCTCCTCGGGGGTCAGCGGCGCCTCCGAGGCCAGGGCCACCGCGAGCCGCTCGGCGAACTCGGCGGCGGGCTTCTCCACGTCGTCCGCCGAGACCCCGCTCGGCAGGTCCCAGACCGGCACGGTCAGGCCGTGCGCCCGGAAGGAGCCCACCAGACGCGTCCCCTCGCCGAGGCTGGAACGGCCCGCCGCGTGCAACCGCGCGAGAGCGTCCAGAAGCCGCTCCTCCGGGTGCGGCATGACCCACCGCAGATGGTTCTTGTCCGGCGTCTCGCACCAGTAGGCGGAGTCCACCCCGGTCAGCTTCACGGTCGGGATCGCCGCCGCGTTGGCCCGCTCGAGGGAGGCGGCGACGTCCTGAGCGGCGTTCTCCGGGTCCGACACCCAGAACTCGAATCCGTCGTGGACAACTGGCTCGAACACGCCTTCGGCGTCGAGCAGATCCTGCATCCGGGGACCGTCCGCCGGGGCACGGCGGGCCTGCACCGGCGTGCCCGGCTGTGCCTCGAGAGCCCGCTGGAGGGTGTCCGCCAGGTCACGGCTGATGTCACCGGACGGCGTGTCGTTCTGCAGGCCGAGCAGCACCGAGCCGTCGTCGCGGCGCAGCGCGGGCCACGCCATCGGCAGGACCGTGGCGAGCGTGACGGAGGGGACGCCCTCGGGCAGACCGTCCTTCAGCGTCAGCTGGACCGTCGCGGCCGGGACCAGCTCGCGCAGCGCCACCCAGTCGCACTCGCCCGGCAGCCCCTCGAAGGGCCGCTGCACCAGCTCGGTCACGGCATGCGCGGCGGCCCGTCCGTGACAGGCCTTGTAGCGGCGGCCGCTGCCGCAGGGGCAGGGCTCCCGGGCGCCGACGACCGGGATCTCCCCGTCCGTGAGCTGCGGCCGGCCGGCCTTCGTCTGGGGTCGCTTCTTGGCCACTGGGTGTCTCCCGGGTACGGCTCGTCTGGTACGGGCGGAGCCTAGCCGTTCGCACCCGAGACCACGGGAACCTGTGGACAACGCGGCGGTTGTGGACAACGGGTTGGTTCTTCAGGGGGTTGATCGGAGTCGGTTGGGGAGCGGTGTCAGTCCATGTCGTCGAACGCGTCGGCGAAACCCAGTCCCGGCATCGACGACACCCTGGGCGCGGCGACCCGGGAGGCGAAGTCGTCGCGGCGACAGCCGGCGTCGGGGTCGAAGGCGTCCACGTGGACGAGGACCCACACGGTGACCTCGCCGCGGGCGTCGTCCCGTACACCCCAGTCGTCGGACAGGGCCGTGATGATGTTCAGCCCCCGGCCGCCGTGCGCGGTGACGGAGGGGGTGGCCGGCGAGGGCCGGGTCGGGCCGCCACCGTCGGTCACCTCGACGACCAGCCGGCCGCCGGGATCGACCCGCCACGCGGCGCGTACATCGCCGTCCCCCGCCAGGGCGTCACCCAGGGGCCGACCGTGTTTGCACGCATTGCTCAAAAGTTCGGAAAGGATCAGTACGGCATCATCGATGACCGTTTCCGAGACCCCACCGCTGCGCAACTGATCGCGCATACGGTGTCGCGCCTCCCCCACGCCCGCAGGGCCATGGGGTACGGCCATGCTCGACGACGTGGGCACCTCCTGTGCCACCACCAACGCCACCCCCGAGACCTCCTTCGCCCCACGCCACGGTGTGGATGCCCCATTGGCCTGTACCGGAAACCGGCCAATCCACGTCCTCAGACGCATTCGCAACGATCGAACACGGAGCGAACGCGCCGGAGCACTCCCCGTGAGCGTCTGGCTGATTTTCGACGGAGTGGCCGATTTGGAGGATGCGGGAGGGTTGGCGTGGGGTCAAGGGGACGTGAGGTATCTGTGAGGTGTGAGTGACCTGTGGGACACCGGAGGCCGCCGCGGCCGGACGGTGTGACGGCTCAGCGGCCCAGTCGGTGCAGCACCGCGCGCGGGCGGTTGGTGATGATCGCGTCGATGCCCAGCTCGACACAGAGGTCCACGTCCTCCAGCTCGTTCACCGTCCAGACGTGCACCTGATGACCGGACTTCTTCAGGCGCTCGACGTAGACCGGGTGGTTGCGCACGATCCGGATCGAGGGGCCCGCGATCCCCACCCCCACGGGCAGCCGGCCGTCGCGCAGCCGGGGCGAGACGAACTGCGACAGATAGACGGTCGGCAGCGTCGGCGCCGCCGCACGCACGCGATGCAGCGAACGCGCCGAGAAGCTCATGATCCGCACCGGGGACTCGGCCGCCGACTCCGGCGCGTCCAGGCCGAACCGCTTCAGCAGGATCAGCAGCCGTTCCTCGACCTGCCCGGCCCAGCGCGTCGGATGCTTGGTCTCGATGGCCAGCTCGACCCGGCGGCCGGAGTCGGAGACCAGCTCCAGCAGCCGCTCCAGGGTCAGTACCGACGTCTCCTCGCGGTCCTCCGGCCGGACCTCCCAGTCCGGGTCCTCCACGCGCGCGTGCCAGGCCTCGCGCGCCTCCTTCGTCTTCCAGGAACCGAAGTCCAGCGCCGCGAGATCGGCGAGCTCCAGCGCGGAGACGGCACCGCGGCCGTTGGACGTACGGTTGACTCGTCGGTCGTGCACGCAGACGAGATGGCCGTCCGCGGTCAGCCGTACATCGCACTCGAGGGCGTCCGCACCGTCCTCGATCGCCTTCTTGTACGCGGCCAGGGTGTGCTCGGGGGCCTCCTCGGAGGCTCCGCGGTGGGCGACGACTTGAATGTGGTGCTGCCGTGCGTGGGTCACCGCGTCATCGTGCCACCGCAGCATCTGAGAACAGTCTGAGATGTTTCGAAGATGCGCACTTAGTGCACTAAAAGTCCCTTATAAAGATTGCCCGTGGACCCACAGCCAGCGCTTATGGTGCTCTGACGGCCCGTGGGAAAAGCTGAGCAGTACACAAGCGCACGCACAGCCACCGCCGCGCCGGGTCAACGCCAAGCGTGAACGGGCGAGACCCAGTGCGACCGACGACAACAGCCGTGGATCGAGGAGAAGAGCTGTGAGCACCGAGAACGAGGGCACGAACGAGGGCACCCCGGTACCCCCGGCGCCGTCCGCACCCCCCGTGCCGGTGGAGTCTTCCTCGGCCACCGCCCCCCAGACGCCCGCGCCGGACGCCGGCGCCACCACCCCCCTCCCGCAGACCCCGCCCGCGGCCGCTGCGGCTCCGCCGGCCCCGGCGGCTCCTGTGGGCGACTGGCCGCCGCCCGCCGCCCCGCAGCAGGCACCGACCGCTACCGAGGGCGACTGGCCCCCGCCGGCCGCACCTCAGGCCGCTCCCGCGGCCGCCCCTGCCGCCGCGGCCGACGGCTGGCAGAACCCGCCCACCACCCCGCTCTACGCCGAAGCAGGCGCCGGTACGCACGCGTACGGCGATGCCGGTGCGGCAGGAGTGACCGGTGCCGGTGCCGGTGCCGGTGGTGCGGGCGGAGCGGACGGCGTCGCCTGGGGCGCCTCCTACCAGCAGCCCGCGCCCAAGCCCGGGCGCGGCGGCCGGGGCGGACTCGTCGCCGCCGTGCTCGTCGCCGCGCTGGTCGCGGGCGGCCTGGGCGGCGGACTCGGCTACACCCTCGCCAAGAACGACGACAACACCGGTTCGACCACCGTCTCCGCCTCCACCAGCGGCGGCGACGTGAAGCGCGCCGCGGGCTCGGTCGCGGCGGTGGCCGAGGCGGCCCTGCCCTCCACGGTCACCATCGAGGCCGAGTCCAGCAACGGCGAGGGCGGCACCGGTACCGGGTTCGTCTTCGACACCCAGGGCCACATCGTCACCAACAACCACGTCGTCGCGGACGCCGTGGACGGCGGCAAGGTGACGGCCACCTTCCCGAACGGCAAGAAGTACGACGCCGAGGTCGTCGGCCACGCCCAGGGTTACGACGTCGCCGTCATCAAGCTGAAGAACGCCCCGTCGGACCTCAAGCCGCTCACCCTCGGCGACTCCGACAAGGTCGCGGTCGGCGACTCGACGATCGCCATCGGCGCCCCCTTCGGCCTCTCCAACACGGTGACCACGGGCATCATCAGCGCCAAGAACCGCCCGGTGGCCTCCTCGGACGGCAGCGGCAGCTCCTCGTCCTACATGAGCGCCCTGCAGACGGACGCGTCGATCAACCCGGGCAACTCCGGCGGCCCGCTCCTCGACGCCCAGGGCAACGTCATCGGCATCAACTCCGCGATCCAGTCCACCGGCAGCGGCGGTCTGGGCGGCACCACCCAGTCCGGTTCGATCGGCCTCGGCTTCGCCATCCCGATCAACCAGGCCAAGTACGTTGCCCAGCAGCTGATCAAGACCGGTCAGCCGGTGTACGCGAAGATCGGCGCGTCCGTCTCCCTGGAGGACTCGGGCAACGGCGCGAAGATCACCGACCAGGGGTCGGGTGGCGCCTCGGCCGTCG
This sequence comes from Streptomyces sp. NPDC005820, assembly GCF_040630255.1. NCBI lineage: Bacteria > Bacillati > Actinomycetota > Actinomycetes > Kitasatosporales > Streptomycetaceae > Streptomyces > Streptomyces sp. NPDC005820. The sequence continues at coordinate 1,095 of NZ_JBEXXE010000010.1, read as the reverse complement.
AATCGGGCGGCCCCGCCGCCCAGGCCGGCCTCAAGCCGGGCGACGTCATCACCAAGCTCGACGACACGGTGATCGACTCCGGCCCGACCCTCATCGGCGAGATCTGGACCCACCAGCCCGGCGACAAGGTCGCGATCACCTACGAGCGCGACGGCAAGACCCACACCGTGGACCTCACCCTCGGCTCCCGCAAGGGCGACAACTGAGCCCACGCGCGCGTACCTCCCCGGCTCAGCACCGACTGACCCACACGCGCGCGTGTCCACCCGTTACCCTTATCCCCGCGCCGCCGATCAAGCGGCGCGGGGAGACGTGCCCGAGCGGCCTAAGGGAACGGTCTTGAAAACCGTCGTGGCAGCGATGTCACCGTGGGTTCAAATCCCACCGTCTCCGCAGGTGAACGGCCCCTGACCAGGTGAAACGGTCAGGGGCCGTCGTGCTGTGCGCTGCCCTTGAATGGCCGCTGTGCCCCGTGGTTTCCCGCTGCATCGGGCACGACTGGGGCACGGTGCTCCGTGACGGTCAGGAACGGTACAAGAACACTGCTGCGGCACCTGTCAGGGCCGTGATCAGCTGCGCCAGAGCCGTGATTAGCACTGCGGCCTGGTTACCTCTGGTGCGTGGTTCGGTGATTGCCCTTGGTGTACTATTCCGGTCGTCGAAAGTTGTGTTGCGGTCAGAGTGCTGGTCCTGCGGGTTGGTCAACTGGCTCCTCCTCAATGAGTAGATACGCGAAAGCCGTAAGACGTGTCTCCGGCCAAGAGACAGCACGCCCTACGGCTATTTCGTCATGTTCGGGCGCGAGTGTAGCAGACCCCTTCCAACCCTCCTGCGAACGTGGCCTGTTGAGGTCGGCGGAGCGGCTTTGGGCTGGAGCTGCTTTGGGGCGAGTGATCATGGCCCCGTAAGCTTCCGGCGCGTCGGGCAGTCTGTGGACCTGCCCGGTAAAGCACGACGTGGGGGCCATGATCTTAGAGGCTCGCCCCAAAGTGGCTGCCTAACTGGCTGTTCTCTATCCGGCCGTGTGGTCGGTGGGGTTCGAACAGGGGCCTGGTTCGGGTGAGTTGTCCGGTGTGGAGGCATGGAAGAAGGGCC